>JAJUHS010000044.1 GCA_029267755.1 Clostridiales bacterium | reverse complement strand
TCAAGCATTATTGGAGTTCTGAACACCGTGCCGTCTAAAATGCCGCGGATAGTACCGTTCGGGCTCTTCCACATTTCCTTGAGCTTATACTCCGTCATGCGCTGGGCATTCGGGGTGATAGTCGCACACTTTACCGCTACTCCGTACTTTTGGTTTGCCTTCGCTGCAGCTACGGTTACCTCGTCGTTAGTCCTGTCGCGCTCCATAAGGCCGAGATCATAATACTCGGTTTTGAGGTCGACAAAGGGCAGAATCAGCTTGTCCTTGATAAGCTGCCAGAGGATTCTGGTCATTTCGTCGCCGTCCATCTCAACAAGCGGCGTAGTCATTTTTATCTTTTCCATTACTTATCCTTTCCAAGAGAAGCGTAGTAATTCATAAGGCAGCCTTCCTTGATTATGGTCTTTTCCTCGTTTGAAAGTCCCTTAACATGAAGCAGGATATCATGTACCCCGTCCTTTGCTATGACCTTCGCGGGGATATTTTCTTTTCCGTCAACTATGGCCGCCCTTATACCCGGAACGAACACGAAGTCGCCCTCGGAATAATCAAACCTTGTCTCCTTGTCTATCGTAAAGGGAACGATTCCCCAGTTTATACAGTTAGAGCGGTAACGCTTCGTCGCGTACTCGTAGCAGATGTTCGCGCCTCCGCCAAGCACCTTCTGGCAGGAAGCTGCCTGCTCTCTCGCGCTGCCGTCGCCAGGCTTCTTTGCGAATATGCCGGAAACGTAATCTGTGGACTTTGCAAGCTCCTCCGGCTTATCGGAAACCTTCGAGAGAGCGTAGATAATCTCCTTGGAAATCTTACCTGCTCGTCTTTCGATATCCTCTCTCTGTATGGCCTTTGAGCGCTCCACATACTGGGGAACGCGGCGAGAGAGCGCAAATTCAGAAAGCTTCAGCGGGTTCGAGCGATACGAGGACGTTTCGCCCGAGGGAATAAGCTCGTCGGTCGTAGTGACCTCGTCGAAGATTACGGCGGCCAGCTTTATCAGCATATTCTCGCCGAGCGAGTACATCTTCGGCCAGTCGGCGATATTTGGGCCGAACTTAAGCTCGTAATCGGACTCGGCCTTGCCGAAGCCGTTGTAGACACGCTTTTCGTATATGGTACGATCGTATTTGTATTCAATCTTTGGAACCTCGTATTCGATGTCCGTCGCAGCGGTCAGGACTCCGCCGTTTTTGGCCGTCGCGGCTATGGAGCGAGCATCCATCAGAGCAACCGCCGAAATCTGACCCTGTCCGGGCTTTGATCCCTCGCGGTTTGGGAAGTTTCTAGTCGCATGCCGGAGGCTGAGCGCATTGTTAGCCGGAGTATCTCCCGCGCCGAAGCAGGGGCCGCAGAAGGCAGGCTTCATCACAGCGCCTGAGGACATCAGCTTCGCGCTTGTGCCGTCCTTTGTAACGGCAAGTGAAATCGGCGCCGAGGCCGGGTATACCGAAAGGTCAAAGTAGCCGTTCCCAATCGAAGCCCCGTCCAAAATTGCCGCCGCCTCGACCAGATTGCGGTAGGTTCCTCCCGAGCAGCCGACTATTGAGCCCTGATCCGCGACGATTTTTCCGTCTATTATCTTTTCTCTGAGATTGAGGCTGACCTTGCCGCCAAGAGTCTCGGCGCACTCCTCCTCCACCTTTTTAAGTATCTCTTCGGGATTCTCCTGAAGCTCCTTAATCGTATATGCGTTCGAGGGATGGAAGGGCAGCGCAATCATGCACTCGACCTTCGAAAGGTCAATCTTCACGGCGCTGTCATAATATGCGATCTTATCAAGCTTAAGTTCCTTGTAAGCCTCCGGTCTGCCGACGTTTTCGTAGTATTCCCTAACTTTTTCGTCCGTCATCCAGATAGAACTCAGGCAGGAGGTTTCGGTGGTCATAACGTCTATACCGATGCGGTAATCAGTATCAAGATTTGCGACGCCCGGGCCCGCAAATTCGAGTATCTTATTCTTGACGAAGCCGCTATTAAACACCGCGCCGCAAAGGGCTATCGCAACGTCGTGAGGGCCGACTCCGCGCCTCGGAGCGCCTTCGAGCCAGACTAGCACGACCTCGGGCGCGTCCACGTCATAGGTGTTGGACAAGAGTTGCTTAACAAGCTCTCCGCCGCCTTCGCCGATGCCCATGCAGCCGTAGCTGCCGTATCTTGTATGGCTGTCGCTGCCGAGTATCATGCCGCCGCAGAAGGCCATCTCTTCCCTTGCGTACTGATGTATGACGGCCTGATTTGCCGGCACATATATGCCGCCGTACTTCTTTGCCGCCGAAAGTCCGAAAACGTGGTCATCCTCATTTATAGTGCCGCCGACGGCGCAGAGGCTGTTGTGGCAGTTCGTAAGCACATAGGGGATCGGGAACTTCTTTAGTCCGCTGGCCCTCGCCGTCTGGATTATTCCCACATAGGTTATATCATGTGATATGAGCGCGTCGAACTTAAGGCGCATCTTCTTCGGGTCCTTGGAGATGTCATGGGCCCTCATCGTGCGGTAGGCTATGGTATTCTCCCTGCCCTCATCGGCACTTGGAAACCCAGCTTCCGCACTCTCGTAAATTCTACCGTCCTTGACGTACACTCCGTTTTTTATTAGCGATACCATACCGTTACCTCTCAGTGAAGAATATAGTTTTTTAATGATTAATAATACATTATTTTAACGTCTTTTTCAATATTAACGTAATGCCGGGCGGCAGAAAATCCGTCCGGCATACTATTTGGTTAATTGAACTTATTCATGGCCGCGTCAATTCCGAGCCCGATTATAGCTTCAAGTGCTTCGGCCGCTCTTTTGGCTGCGGCGTTAATCTCAGCGGACTCCCTGTCGCTCATCTTTCCTATCACCCAGTCGATCATATCGTATTCCGGATTACCGGGCGATCCCACGCCGATTTTTATCCTTGGAAAAGCGTCTGTTCCAAGGCTGGAAATTATGCTTTTCAGCCCGTTGTGGCCGCCCGCGCTTCCCTGTCTCCTGATGCGGAGCTTTCCCGCTGGAAGGGCCGTATCGTCGCAGACGACAACAATGCGTTCCGGCGGAATCTTGTAAAAGGCCGCGGCTGGCTGTACCGAGTCCCCGCTGAGGTTCATAAAGGTCTGAGGCTTTATAATAAAGGCTTTTTTTCCGCCGATATCGCAAATATCGGTCAGTGCCTTGAATTTAAGCGCATGGAACTTGAGCCCCTTCGCCTCGGCCAGGGCATCCGCCGCCATGAAGCCCGCGTTGTGGCGGGTTTTTTCGTACTTGGCGCCGGGATTTCCGAGAAATGCTATAAGCCACTCCGGCTGTCCCGTCCTTTTTGAACTGAAGAACATTGTAGAACCTCGCTTTTATCTGAACAGCGGAGATATGGACACTTCCTCATATACCCTGTCAATCGCCTCCGCGAACATATGCGCCGCCGACAGATATGCTATCTTCTCGCACTTCTTGTCCGAGGGATACGGAATGGTATCGAGGAACATCATTTCCTTTATGCAGCTTTCGTTTATGCGGTCGATAGCCGGACCCGAAAGAACCCCGTGAGTCGCGCAGGCATATACGTCCTTTGCTCCTCCGATCTCCATAAGCGCCTTAGCGGCCCCGCATATGCTTCCGCCAGTGTCTACCATATCGTCGTACAGAATAACGTGCTTTCCTTCCACGTTGCCGATTATATTCATAACCTCAGAGGAATTTGCCTTCTGGCGGCGTTTGTCAACAATCGCAAGGCCCATGCCCATCTTCTGGGCAAAGGCGCGCGCCCTTGCAACCGAACCCACATCGGGAGAAACAACTATCGCGTCCTCACTGTCGACTCCGAACTTGTTTATGTAATAGTCGACAAAAATAGGATTTCCAAGCATATTGTCAACAGGAATATCAAAGAATCCCTGTATCTGAGCTGCATGCAAATCCATCGTCAAAACCCTGTCCGCACCGGCACAGGTTATTAAGTTGGCAACAAGTTTGGCGGAAATGGGATCTCGGGCCTTGGCCTTTCTGTCCTGCCTTGCGTATCCGAAATACGGCATTACGGCCGTAATCCTGCCGGCGGATGCGCGCCTGAAGGCGTCGATCATTATCAGCATCTCCATAAGGTTGTCGTTTACCGGCGAGCAGGTAGACTGAATTAAAAACACATCCGCGCCTCTGACGGTCTCGAGAATAGATATAGAGCTTTCGCCGTCGGAAAACTGCTTAGCCTCAGATTCTCCGAGCCTCAGTCCCAGATAACGGCATACGGACTCGGCAAAAGCTTTGTGCGAGTTCCCCGCAAATATTTTGATTTCTTTGCCATGTGAAATCATTTTAGCGCTTTCTCCCTTTCACTGAATTTACGTCCGGTTATTCACCATTATTTTAACGAATACAGTATAGCAGATTTATTGTAAAAAAACAGGCTTTTGTAAAACTTTCTTACACTTTTTGCGATTTTCTTTACTGCAATTATACCCAAAATAAGTCGATTATAATTTTTTACATTTTTTCGAAAAATAATACTTTACAAATCGCGGTTTCATGCTATAATAACAATAACAATAGTTATTATTGTTATTTGGAGGCCTTTATGGAGACAAGAAAATTCAGCCGCAAGCGCGAAGCTATACTTGATGTCCTGCGCTCGACCAAAACCCACCCGACGGCAGAATGGGTTTACTCACGCCTTAAGCCCGCCTACCCCGATTTGAGTCTTGCGACGGTTTACAGAAACCTTTCGCTTTTTCTCAGCGAGGGCAGAGCGATAAGCGTCGGCAACGTGAACGGTCAGGAGCGCTACGATGCGAACGTCGCTCCCCATCCGCATTTTATATGCGACATATGCGGTGAAGTCATGGATATGGACGAGAGCTTCGATTACGATCTTATAAGGAATATACGCTTTCCCGAAGGCTCCATCGAATACTGCGAAGTAGTTTTTCACGGCAAGTGCCTTAATTGCTTAAATAAGCGAAATGCTTAAAATATATTATTTTGGGAGGAATTAATATGAAAAAATGGGTTTGCACAGTATGCGGTTATATTCACGAGGGCCCTACCCCTCCGGAGGTCTGCCCGGTATGCAAGGCTCCGGCCAGCAAGTTCAAGGAGCTGGTCGAGCAGACGGGTTTTGCCGCCGAGCATGTAGTCGGCGTCGGAGCCAAGGATAAAATCGACGCGGAAGTATACAAAGGCTTGGTCGACAACTTCAACGGCGAATGCACAGAGGTTGGCATGTATCTTGCTATGAGCCGCGTCGCCGACCGGGAGGGATATCCGGAAATTGCCGAAGCTTTTAAGCGCTATGCTCTTGAGGAGGCGGAACACGCAGCTAAGTTTGCGGAGCTTCTCGGCGAAGTTATTACCGACAGCACGAAAAAGAATCTGGAGCTCAGAGCCGGAGCCGAAAGCGGCGCGTGCACAGGCAAGTGCGATCTCGCCGTCCGCGCAAAGCAGCTCGGCTACGACGCGATACACGACACCGTACATGAGATGGCACGAGACGAGGCAAGGCACGGTGCGGGTTTCGCGGGGCTTCTCAAGAGGTATTTCGGCTGATTTCTCAGCCGTACATAAAGATATAACCACATAAGGAGACGGGTCAAATGACGTTTCAGTTTACTCCTGATCTGGCGACGGGAAACACAGCAATAGACTCGCAGCATAAAGAACTTATCGCCGCGATGAACAATCTGCTGGATGCCTGCTCCAAGGGCAAGGGCAGGGAAAGTCTGAGCAGCACCGCGAAATTCCTGTACGATTACACAAGCAAGCATTTTGCGGACGAGGAAAAGCTCCAGATTGCCAGTAAGTATCCCGATTACGCCAACCACAAGCGTTACCACGAGGATTTTAAGCAGGTTGTCCGCACTATCGTAGCGGAGCTTGAAAGGGACGGGCCGACGCTTGTCCTTGTGGGCAAGGTGAACAACAGCATCGGCGGCTGGCTTGTAAACCACATCAAAAAGGAAGATGCCAAGATCGCCGCGCATATCCGCTCCATGCAAAAGTAAATCCCCCGTATTGGGTTCCTGTTCACGCTTAACTAAATAAAAATAATGCGGAACGCTTAAGCTTTGACGTTCCGCATTATTTTATATTCTATTTGTTAACCGTCTGCCGGCCCCGCCGGCTTTGAGCAGGCTTCCTTCAGAACCGATATGAAAATGTCAGCATCCTTAGACAACGCCCTGTCTTTTTTATATACGACCCCAATACTCCGCAACAGCGGGCATTCGCACAGTGTATAATACCTGACATTCTGAAAATGGCTTCTTTTAATACTGTATTCCGGCAAAAGCGTAACCCCCACATTGCCGGCAACCATAGAATGCGCCATTTGCAGATTCTGACATTCGAAGATAATTGATGGCGTAATTTTTATGCGGTTATAAAGCTCAAAGATGGCATCTGAATAATACCTGTACAGTAAAATAACAGGCTTGTCGGCCAACTCCGAAATGCTGACATATGGATACTCTCCATGCTGAATAATATCAAACGCATAAGATTCCGGCGCAGCAAGCAGGATTTTTTCTTCCGCAATCGGAATGCTTATGAAATTCGACGCGTCCGTGCTGACCTGATCCAACGCAAGATCAATGGCATCCTCCTTCAAAAGCTCTTCCAGCATTTTTGAATCATACTCCTTAAGCACAACTGAACATCCGCTTGTGGAGGCATAAAACCTCTGCATGGCAAATGAGATCATCTGCATATCCCTTTGGGGAGATACGCCTATTATAAGCTTTCGTTGCCGGTTCAAAACGATATCGGAGATTCTTCTTCGCATCTGCTGCTCCGAAGCTAAAACCGTCGAGGCCCAGCTTACAAATGTTTCACCCGCGCAGGTAGTTTTCAGAGGTGTTTTGCCGCGGTCAAAGAGTTGCGCTCCCAGTTCGGCTTCAAGCGACCGGATGCTCTGGCTCAAAGACGGCTGAGCCACAAAAAGCTTTTTGGCAGCCTTGGTCATACTTTTTTCCTCGTGCACAGCAATTACATACCGTAATGTATTAATGTTCGTTTGCCTTTCCCTCCCGGCTTTTGGTTTGTAAAATATTATACCAAAATTATAAATAAAATACAAGCTTCCATAGGCTTTCCCTATGGGATATATGTATTTTTTATATTATTAGATAGGCATAAAATTGCGATAAGAAAAGTAAGGGTATGCAACGCGGAAATTATTATTTTTAAATTATACTGAGAGTTATATTTGGAAATTGTAATTCCAAAAACAGAGGAAGAGGGCAATTTAATGAAATCAATCAAAGCGAAACTGACACTGCTGGTTTGTTTAATAGCGTTTTTCCTAAGCCTTGTGCTCACCGGCGTCAACTCGTTTATGCTTAACAAAACGGCAGTGCAGGGCATGAACACAAGCGTAACCGAAACTGCGAAGGCCTATGCCTCAGACGTTGGAAACCAGATCTCCAAATACAAATCTGACGTCAAAATCATGGCCTCAAACACCGCAATAACCCCTGTATCCACGCAGGCCCAGCTGAAGGATCTCTCCGACACTCTGAAAAAATCTTATGGCTATTCAGACGTATCTTTTGCAAATGATAAGGGCATCCCTTACGACAATGCGGCAATTAATTTGTCCGAACGCGATTACTTTAAAAGTGCAGTGGCAGGGCAACCATTTATCTCGAGTCCGCTTGTAAATAAGAAAAACAACAAAACCGTGCTTTATGTTTCGGCAAAGGTAGACAACGGCACCGGCTATAACGGCATAGTATTCGCAGAGCTTGAAAACGACGTGTTCAGCAAAATAATAAAAAACGTATCCATCGGCGAAAAGGGCTACGGCTTCATAATTGACAGCGCCGGTACGATAATAGCACATAAGGATAACAAGCTTGTGGAAGAATTCACGAACTACATAACTCTCAGCAAGGACAGCCCCGAATATAAAGAGTTTGGAAACTTCATCAGCGAAATGCTTTCCAAAAAGTCAGGAACCGGAGAAGTCACCGTGGACAAATCCAAAAAGTATGTCGCCTACTCACCGATAGAAAATACTAACGGATGGATTTTAATTGTAGTCGCCGACAAGAACGAGATGCTGACCACTTACAGGCAGGGGCTGGCCGTATCAATTGCCCTCGCCGTTGTGTTTCTTATTCTCTCCTTCCTGTTTGCCTTCCTCTTCGCAAATTCCATTGGGAAACCAATCTCCCTTGTTACGAAAAGACTTGAACTGCTAAGCCATGGGGACCTCAACTCCGCAGTACCCGCAGTTAAATCGAAGGATGAAATATACAGGCTGGCCGTATCGCTGGAGCACACGGTAAAAAATCTTAGCTCATATATTAAAGATATCCACCACGTCCTCTCAAGCATATCCTCGGGTGACCTTACCATAACCACAAATCAGGAATATGTGGGCGAATTCGTAAACATAAAAAAGGATATGGATGAAATCATCTCTTCGCTGAATCAAATCATATCCAAAATCTCCTCCGCAGCAGTGCAGGTATCCTCGGGATCGGAGATGATTTCACAGTCCAGCATAGCCCTTTCTCAGGGTGCGACCGAGCAGGCAAGCTCCGTCGAGGAACTCACGGCTTCGCTTGAGCAAATATCCTCTCAGACCACGCTGAACGCAAGCAATGCCGATAAAGCTAACCAACTGGCCGTAAAAGCCAGAAGCAACGCCGAAAACGGCAATAACCGCATGGACGAAATGCTTAAGGCTATGGACGCTATAAATGTTTCGAGCGGAAATATAAACAAAATTATAAAGGTTATAGATGACATTGCCTTCCAGACGAATATTCTGGCGCTCAACGCAGCGGTCGAAGCCGCAAGAGCGGGGCAGCACGGAAAGGGCTTTGCAGTCGTGGCTGAGGAGGTCAGAACTCTAGCCTCGAGATCAGCAAGTGCCGCCAAAGAGACCTCCGAGATGATAGAGGGTTCCATAAAGAACGTCGAAACGGGTATTAAAATAGCAGACGAAACCGCTAAGGCGCTGAAAGAAATAGTTTCCGAGGTGGCAAACGTCACCGATCTTGTTGGCTCCATTGCGGTTGCCTCCAAAGAACAGGCCTTAAGCATAGAGCAGGTAAATCAGGGAATTATGCAGGTTTCCCAGGTTGTCCAGAACAACGCCGCCACTTCTGAGGAAACCGCGGCTGCAAGTACCGAGCTTTCAAGCCAAGCAAGTCAGCTCAGGGAAGTTGTCAGTGTTTTCAAAACAAAATATTAACAGCCCCTCCGGTCGCTCCCCTGACCGGAGACAAACGCCGGAAGATGATTTCTTTCGGCTGGTACATAGAGAAACCCGGTTACGCTTAAGCGGAAACCGGGTTTTCGCCGTATTCAGGCTTTAACAAATACGAAAAGAACGGCAAAAGCAGACTTTTAGGCAGGAAAAGCCCCCGGCCCGTATCCAGAGGCTTTGATTTTGCAGCCAAGTCATTTATAGCGTCTGAAGTTCCGCCTTATTTCCTTATATTCCTTCAAATGCTCCACAATGGCTTTGCCGGATTTGAAAGCGAAGACAAACCTTGCTTTTTCGAGACGCTCTGCGTTGCTTTTTCTTATATGCTCCTTGAGCTCCTCATATATAACCTCAATATTGTTTTCCGAAGCGAACTTCCGTACTTTTGCGATAATATTCGCCGAATAGCAAAGGTCGACAGTCATAATGCCAAAGAAAAAGCCAACCACAAAGGAAAACGGTAGGTTTTCCGACAGCCAGATAAGGGCTCCCAGTATGTATGGATGGATAAGGAAGTAATATATCGCGCCCAGCGCGGCCCAGCAAAGAGAAAATTTGGGACAAATAATTCCCCTTACGTTTCCCCAGTTTTTACTGTAATCCCAAAGACGCACCTTCAGAAATTTAATGGATATAACACCAACAACATATTCTAGAGCCGTCGTTGCCGCCATCATGACTAAGAAGCGGACAAGCTGTCGCCCCGCCTCACTTCCAATAAACGGGAGATTAACCTGTGCAAGCAGGTAAAGTATGCAGAGGCCAAAGCCATAAAGCGGAATATACGGCCCGACCAGAAATCCCGGGTTTATCCACTTTCTTTCCGGGTTTGCGCGCGAAAGGAAACGTCTGAAAAAAAGTTCCAGGATCCAGCCTGTTATGCTGCCTATAAAGAAAAGAAAAGCGAAAATCAAAAAAATATTCATTAAAACACCTTGATATAATATTAAAATTTCAAAACATGCCGCTTTTAAGGATAATACAACATAATACGCCTTTAAACAATAGCTTTATTGGATTTTTAAGTCCTGAAAATACCGCCTTTCAGATTTTTTTAAGGTATCGGAGTTACCTTATGATAAAACATTAAGTTTATCTTGGGACGGTGGGTATTATCGAATTCTATGCACTCATACCGGCTTACGAGCCAGACGAAAGGCTGGCCGGACTTGCGGAACGATTAAACAACTCCGGATTCAGAGTGGTAATCGTCAACGATGGCAGCTCCTCCAAATTTGCTCGATTCCTAGATGAGGCGAAGGCTTATGCAGATGTGATTGCATACCCTGAAAACCGCGGCAAGGGCTACGCCCTGAAAACAGGGCTTTCCTATATAAAGGAACACTGTTTGCCCGACTCCGTAGTGGTTACGCTGGACTCCGACGGCCAGCATAGCATAAAGGACGCGGTTCTCGTATGTCGGGAAGCTGCAAACCGCCCCGGTACGCTTGTTCTGGGCTGCCGGCGCATTAAAGAAAACACGCCCTTAAAAAGCCGTGTCGGAAATACGATAACAAGAGTCATTTTTCGTCTTTTTACCCGCAAAAACGTATACGACACACAGACGGGGCTCCGCGCGTTCAGCACGGCTTTGATACCGTTCATGTGCGGGATTGAGGGAAATAGATACGAATATGAAATGAATGTCCTGCTCGCATGTACGCGCCTAAATATCCCTATTACCGAAGTTGAAATCGAAACAATCTATATCGATGGCAATTCCGGTTCACATTTTCGAGCTGTCCGGGATTCTTTTCTGATTTACGGTGAGATCTTGAAATTTGCCGCCTCCTCCCTTATCTCATTTTTTGTCGATTACGCTCTTTACAGCCTGTTCGTCATACTTACGGCCGGCCTCGGGAGCGCTGGGATTCTAGTTTCAAACATTTCCGCGCGAGTCGTAAGTTCTGCTTTAAACTTTACGATCAACAGAAACCTTGTATTCAAAAGTCAGGGGCGTTTTGTAGGAACTGCCGCTGCATACTTTGCTCTTGCCCTCTGCATCCTTATTGGAAACACTCTTTTACTTGCGCTTTTCGTAAATGTTATCGGCATTAATAAGTTCGTCGCAAAGCCCTTGGCTGAAGCGGCTTTGTTTATACTAAGCTGGCTTACGCAGAAATTTCTTATATTTAACGTAAAAAGAAGGTGGCTCTCCTGAAACTGCTTCGCAGACCTTTGTTCTATTCTCTTATTTTTGCCATTGCGCTGACATCGTTTACCGTTTTTGTCCTGCTCGACACCTTTGTAATTTCAAGGTCATATACCATTGTCCAAAAAAATAGCGGAAGTGAAAGCGCAAGCGATTCAGGCAGTTACGGTGCCGTGAGACAAGGCGGAATTTCACTTGATAGTCTTTTCACCGATAAGACCGTGATAACGGATACTTCCTATAGCGATCTGCATATCAGAATAAACATTTCTGAATACCGCAAATACGACACTTCGATCTATGTCGCGGATATTTACCTGTCCGACCCGGAGTATATCAAAACGGCACTGGCCAAAAATATTTACGGCAAAAATGTGACCGACAAAACTTCGGTAACCGCAAAAAACAACAGCGCGATTTTGGCAATCAACGGGGATTACTATGGTGCACGCACCAAAGGCTATGTTATACGCGACGGGGTGCTCTACCGTTCCCAGAGTGCTGGCAGCGATCAGGAGGATATTGTCATCTGGGCTGACGGTTCTGTGAGTGTCATATGTGAGGGAGATATCTCAGCGGAGGAACTGCTAAGAAATGGAGCCGAGCAGGTATTGTCCTTCGGACCGGGAATTATTGAAAACAGAAAAATTACTGTTTCCGAGAATTCGGAGGTGGACCGCGCCATGACAAGCAATCCAAGGACGGCAATCGGGATTGTGGATGATCTCCACTATCTGTTCGTCGTATCGGACGGCCGTACAAGCAAAAGCACGGGTCTGACGCTTTACCAGCTTGCGGAATTCATGTCCGGGCTCGGTGCGACTTGCGCGTATAATCTCGACGGAGGCGGCTCTTCAACCATGTATTTTAACGGCAAGGTAGTAAACAACCCTACTGCCGACGGAAAAACATTTACAGAACGGAGCGTGAGTGATATTGTCTTCATCGGATATTGACAACGATAAAAAAATCCGTAAAATCCTGCTGATATATACGGCTGTCACGGCTTTCTGCATTTTGTTCAGCGTGATATACGAGCATTTCAGTCACGGCATCTATTCCCCGTATATGGTATTTTTGTTTCTTGTACCGTTTACAGGAGGTGCACTTCCTTGCATTGCTCTCCTCGCCAAGCGCGTTCCTTGTCCCGGCCCCTCTGCCCTGAGCTTTTACAACTTTGGCATTGCGACGCTATCTGTCGGTTGCTGCATCAATGGTATTCTTGAAATCTACGGCACCGACTCGGTCTATGTCAAATATTATCTTTATTCCGGCATATTACTTATCGCCGCGGCCCTTATTATATGCGCAGTATCCGCCGGAAGAATACGAAAATAATTTTACTATCTGCCTGAATTACCGCCTTTGAAATGTAACCTTGTTGTTTCATTTCAAATTACAATTTGCCTTTGGCGAATTGTTCAGCGGCAATTAAATAAAAGCCGCGTGGTAAAATGGCCCCGCGGCTTGATTTTTCAGACAGCTTATTAATATTCTATGCTTTCAAGATACAGCCCGCAGGCCTCCGCCATGTATAACACCCGGCTCCTGTCCCGGGAGGCTATAATTTCAGGAATACAGTCCGGGTTTATTTCTCCCAGGCCGGCCGCTATCAGCGTTCCGGCTATTTTTCTCGCCATATTGTAAAGAAATCCGTTGCCTCTCATCCTTATCAGCACAAATCCGTCGCTTTTCTCAACGGAAACGGAGTATATTTCTCGAGCCATGGACTTCTTCTTTGACTTGGCGTTTGAAAAGGCAGTAAAATCATGTTCGCCCACAAAACAGCCAGCAGCCTCCCTCATGCGGGTTATGTCCAGAGTTTTTCCGACATGGGTGCTGTACTTCCTCATAAACGGATTTGCATAATCCCTGTTCCAGATCTTATATAAATATGTTTTAGCCTTAGCGTTATAGCGCGCATGGAAGCTCTCGGGTACAGGCGCGACATCTATGACGCAGATGTCGTGCGGCAGATAATTATTAAGGTAAGTCTTCACTTTGTCCGGTGCAAACCTGTGCATGGTTTTGAAGTTTGCAGTCTGGGCCATGGCATGCACCCCCGCGTCCGTCCTGCTGCAGCCTATAATTTCAACCGTTTCTCCGATCATCTCCGACAATACCTTCTCAATTTTCTCCTGAACGGTATTCTCGCCTCTGCCGAGCCGCTGCCACCCCTTGTATCTTCCGCCGTCATACTGGATCAGCATCCTGTAATTATTCATTTGCCTATTCCTCCTAATGTCGGCAGTTGAAATGAAACCTCACTGTTCCCTAATATGTCAAACAAGAATATTAATATATCTTTTTGGGGAAACCGTCAAGCGTTCCGGATGGATATAATTTATTTTTTCTTCTCTGACTATGAAAAAATGTAACGAATATACGGAAAGTGCGCTTTCGCAACCCGAAAGCGCACTTTTAATTTTATGCTGATATTTATTCTTCTGTCGGCATTTGCCCGCAGCTTGCGTTTTCAAGCCACAGTCCGAACTTTGAAATTATTTCGAGCAGTTTGAATTTAACTATATACTCTTCCGAATCGGCGGAAATCACTTTGAGCGTTTCGGAGCTCAAGCCGCTGTCCTCTAAGGATTCGAAATCCTCCGCGGCTGTGAGGCAGAGTGGCGGAAACACTACGCACCACCAGTTATGGCCTCCGCCCTTGCCTATTATAACGCGAAGCGACGTATATTCTCCTGCGGGCAACGCGAAGGTATCATACTTAACGGTCGGAAAAGCCTCACGCTTTATCATGGCCGTCACAGGGTAACTCTGGCCGCGCTCCCTTACGACTTCCTCTGCGCATAAGGCCAGCGCATCTGTGTTTCCG
>JAJUHS010000140.1 GCA_029267755.1 Clostridiales bacterium | reverse complement strand
GTATGAAAGCAAAGGTTCAGACAAGGCTCCGGATCAATAACAACACCTTGCTGCTGCTTATAACTGTCGGACTTTTCATAGTAATGTACGTTATCGGCTGTTTTATCTACGCGGAAAAGGGTTTTTCGCATCTTCAGACCTTTTTGAATATCCTTATCACGAACGCCGGCCTTATATGCGTGGCCTGCGGCATGACCTGTGTTATGCTGACGGGCGGAATAGATATCTCTGTTGGTTCTCTGATCGCGATGGACTGCATGATACTTGCCGTCGGAATGGGTGTCAAGGGTTATCCATGCATACCAATGCTGATTTTCGTTTTGGTCATAGGTCTTATTTTTGGCCTTGTACAGGGCTTCCTTGTGGGTTATATGGAAATCCAGCCGTTCATAGTCACAATGGCTGGGATGTTCTTTGCGAGAGGGATGACGGCAGTGATAAGCACCGCTCAGGTATCCATTACGCAAAAGGGCAACGCTCAGTTTTATGCCTGGGCGAATACTAAAATCAACCTTCCTGCATTTCTGGGATATACAAACAACAAAGGCGCCGTGATAATCCCGTTTATCCGACCATCCGTAATTATCGCGCTCGCGGTGGTTGTTATCGTATTTATACTTCTCAAATATACGAAATTCGGGCGCTCGCTGTACGCGGTAGGCGGCAGCGAATCGTCCTCGAAGATGATGGGCCTCGACGTAAAACGTACCAAGCTCAAAGCTTATGTTCTAAGTTCCTTCCTGTGCTCCATCGGCGGCATTTGCTACTGCCTTAACACCATGTCCGGTTCCGTGCAGCAGGCAAAGGGCTTTGAAATGGACGCAATCGCATCTTCAGTTATAGGAGGGACGCTGCTCACAGGCGGCGTCGGCAATGTCATAGGTTCCTTTTTCGGCGTCCTGATAAACGGAACGATCAATACTTTGGTAATTACAAACGGCAAGCTTCTCTCAAGCTGGGCCAACATAGCTACTGCGGTTCTGCTCTGTTTCTTTATAATTCTGCAGTCGGTTTTCGCGCTGATAAAGAAAAGAAAGAAATAAAAGGGAAAACATCGGTTAAAAAGTTGATTAAAACCGTCGGCGTCCAAAACTTAAGGCGTTTTGGCATGCAACGCGTTTCATACCATTTATCTTTTTACCCCGAATGAAATAAGCCAATTTTAAACAAATTGGCTTATTTCATAATCGGCGATAAGTTCGGCGCATATGTATATCATCGCAAAAAATAACACTATTTTTTTGTCTGTTTCGATAGCCAATGGTTTTAAACAAGGAGCTCCGTCATGCGCTTGATAATTTGCATCTGAATTTATTACAAAAAGGCAGTATATTTTCATATAACAATTAAGCATATTATTATATATTGTTCATTGTTATAAAAATGGTTGTTACCGCAATATGCAAATAGTGCATTTTGTATTGTTTTAACTTGACTCAAATTATTGCCTGTGTTATATTAGATTAAAAGTTTTAAGATATTACAATAATAAAGTTGTTATAAATTGGCGGACAGCTTTTAGAGACACTGCGTACATAATATCCATTGGTTTTTCTTTAACCGCGCTCTCTTATTTTGATGTTAAAAAAGCAATATATATTGTTTTTTTAATATAAGTATTAAGAAGGAGGATTTTTATGTCAGATTCAACGTCGTCCAAAGAAATGAAGTCCCCAAAGAAGCTCAGTTTCGCCCTGAAGTATTTTTTCGGTGTAGGTGATGCTGGCTTCATCCTGATGAGCAACATCGAAACATTTTACTTCATGACATTCCTGACCGACCTAGCAGCATTTGCTCCCGCTATCGCAGGCCTGATCAACTCGATCTTCTCAATCGTTGATGCATGCCTGTCTTGGATTTATGGTGCTATTCTTAACGCCACCAAGGCTAAGAAGTGGGGTCGTTATCGCTCTTGGCTGATCCTTACCCCGTGGCTTGTTCCGTTCCTCTTCGCATTCCAGTTCCTGCGCGTCAGCAGCAATGACGTTGTTGCCGCAGTTGTCATCGTCGCGGCAGCCATTATCTCCCACATAGTGTGGAACTTCGGCTATGTTGCCAACAGTGCTCTCGTCAGCGTAGTTGGTAAGACTCCCGAAGACAAGGCTACCCTTGCTTCCTCCCGTGCAACGTGGAACAATATCGGCGGCCTGCTGTTCTCCTATCTGGGCCTTCCGTTCGCTTCCCTTCTCGCCGGCGTAGTCGGCAAGAAGAACCAGTTTGCTGCTGCGGCTTTCTGCCTCGGCATTTTGATGGCTATCACCTACTTTGCACACTTCAAGATGACCGAGGGCTATGAGGATATCGAGACAGAAAATGTCAAGGTCGCAAAGACCAACAAGATGGGCGTCGGCGAAATGCTCCGCGCTCTCTTCCAGAACCCCCAGCTTATCATCCTCATCATTGCCGACCTTGCTAAGTGGTGCGTGAAATTTGTTACCGCCGCTTCCGCTATCTACTACTTCCGTGATGCTATGGGCAACCCGAAGCTCATGGTACCATATGCCTTGTGCATAGCGCTCGGCGCTATCGTTGGAGCTTACTCCGCACGTTTCCTTGCTAGGAAGCTCTCCAACCGCACAACAATGATCATTTCCTATGTTGGTATGGCAATTTTCCTCTTCCTCATCTACATCGGCTACAGCAACTCAACATTAGTCATTGCGTTAATGACCTGTGCTCAGTTCTTCTACGGCATGGCTCTCGGCGTTGCTCCGGCTCTTTATTCCGACACCGTCGTCTATGCCACCTATAAGACCGGCAAGAACGCTTCCGGCTGGATCATGGGGCTGCAGAACGTTCCTCTTAAGATTGCTGTCTTCCTTCGCGGCACCATCATTGCTGCCTGCCTCGCGGCCTCCGGTTGGAAGTCCGGCGTTCTTCTTAAGGGCGTAGCTCGTCAGAGCATGACCGTGGCCTTCGGACTTGTCCCGGCTATCTTCTGCGCAGTCGGCGCGCTGCTTCTTATCTTTGCATATCGTCTGACCAGAGAAAAGGTTCTCGCTTACCAGGCGGAGATTGATAAGAGGGATAAACAGTAATAAACGGCATAAAATAATTGCCGTCCAAGAGAATAATATCAGGAGGCTACACAATAATGTTAAGCGCAAAACAGAATTTTCTCGAAACAATCAAGCCTGGTGGAAAACCTGACAGAATAGTAAAGCAGTATGAAGGACTGGCTTTCACGCCCGGCGATCCTGTCAATTTCTATGTCCGCGGCAACAGGTATCCCGGCATGCCCCCCCTTATTGACAAGTGGGGCACAACCATCCTTTGGCCCGAGGGAGTCATTGCCGCCATGCCTCATGTTACCGAGGAAAACAAGGTAATTAAGGACATCACACGTTGGCATGATTACACAAAGGTGCCTGATTTAATCGCAAACTGCTCCCAGGATGAGCTTTGGGAACCCTATCTCGAGCGCGTTTCGGAAATAGACCGCGAAAACAATCTGTTCATGATGTTTGCGCCTACCGGAGTTTTCGAGCGCCTGCATTTCCTCATGGGCTTTGAGGACACTTTCATCAACCTTATGACCGAGCCCGAGGCTATGATGGATCTCTGCAACGCGATCGGAGAATACCGCTATAACGGCATAAAGCTCATGGTGGATCATGCCAAGCCTGATGTGGTTCTCTATCATGACGACTGGGGCAGCAAGGCGAACCTCTTCATGAGACCCGAGGTGTGGCGCGAATTCATCAAGCCGCAGTATGTGAAGCAGTACCAGTACATGCACGATCACGGCGTTATCATCATACACCACGCCGACTCCTTCATGGAGCAGATCGTCGAGGACATGGTAGACCTGCACATCGATGTGTGGCAGGGTGTTATCCCCCAGAACGACATCCCCAAGATCCAGAAGCAGCTTAACGGCCGCATGGCGCTCATGGGCGGTATCGACGCCGCAATAGTGGACAGGGTGGACTCAACCGAGGAGGAGATCCGCAGGGAGACCCGCAGGGTTCTCGAGGAATATACCCCCGCCGGACAATTCATTCCCTGCATCACCTACGGCGCCCCCGGCACTCAGATGCCCAATGCCGACAAGTTCATCAACGACGAAATCGACAGGTTCAACAAGGAAAAGTTCGGCATATAATCCAATACGCAAGTTACCGTGCACTGCGGCGGGCTTCCGGAGCAATCCGGAGGCCCGCTTTTGCATTTACGACAAAACCATAAAAAATTAAAAATTTTTTTTATTTTTCCCTTAATTTTCATATTAATTTTACGATATATAGTTATGGAAAGGATGGCATCGGTGCACCTGCTGTCTTTTCGATATAATCTAAAAGCTGAGCGGCACGGATGCGGCTCAGAAAAATCAAGGAGGAAAAAATAATGCGTATTAATACAAACCTTACCGC
>JAJUHS010000017.1 GCA_029267755.1 Clostridiales bacterium | reverse complement strand
CGCCTCCGCCTCCAGAGCCGGCATCAGCCCGCGCTGATTATATCTGCGCTTTCTCAGCCATTCTCTGAGCAGGGCGTCGACGTCCGAATAGGATATGGCCTCTTCACCCGTCGACACGAGAGAGGATATCCTCTTTTCAAGTTCGGCCGTCTGGCTGACCGCAAGTCCGGACTGGCGAATGAAGGCCGATCTTTCAAATATGGGTTCCGATACCCCGAGCAGCGTTTCGCCCGCAGTTTTCTCGGTAAGCGACGCAACGCTGTCGCTGGTGCCGGTATATACAGCCGAAAAGTCGCGCATGGGGTAAGCCCCCTGGGGCCTGCGCTGTATCGTTATGCCCCTTCCCTTCCATATTATGTCCATCCTGCCTTCCATGGGCAGCCCGCTCCACGGTCGGAAGCGCGTTTTTGCCGACAGATATCCGGTTTTGTCGCGGTCAGCCGTGTCGATTCCGTACATCATGGCGCGGATAAACGCACACCATGTGGACTTTCCCGACTCGTTCGGGGCTTCTACAATATTCAGGCCCTCCTTAAGCCGCAGTTCTTCATTCTGAAGGG
Source organism: Clostridiales bacterium (assembly GCA_029267755.1). Lineage (GTDB taxonomy): Bacteria > Bacillota > Clostridia > Oscillospirales > Oscillospiraceae > DUPK01. Next base: position 27,503 of record JAJUHS010000017.1, on the reverse strand, counting down.
TGCCGAAAGAAGCGGCAAGTCGCTTGATTATCATGTCCTGTACTCCTCTCCGTTTTCTAATGCGGACAGCCCGTAGCGCACGGCAAGCACGATTCGCTCGCGTTCCTCGTCTGTCCCGGCGGCATCATATTTCCCGCGCAGTATGCGCAGAAAAAGGCCCTTCAGCGTATCCTCCCCTGACTTTTCCCAGATATCACGCCTTATGCGCGTATTGTCCTTAAACCTTACCGCGTAAAGTCGGCCGGCGACCGCCTCGCTCAGGAGATTCAAATCCAGATCCCCGTCATATTCACCCTGCAAAATAATTTTATATATATCCCGACCGCTGTCCCTCGGCAGGGCCGCCAAAATTGCCTCAGCGGCGTCGGCAGCTTCCGAAAGGTCAACGGAAAGAATTTCATATTTTCGCCCTCCGATGGGAACAAACCTCATATCGCAGGAGCCTTTTCCAACCGTGCCGATAAGCACACCCTTCTCTCCCGTTTCGTCGAAGCCGCGCCCTTCCGGGCAGCCGGAATAAGCATAGAATGTGTTTCCTGCTTTTTGTATCCCGCTGAAGCTGTGCACATGGCCGAGAGCCAGGTAATCTAAGCCAGAATTGGCGATATCGGCCTCGGTTATCGGATTGTAGGGGCTTTTCGGAATATTAAGATCTCCGTGCAGCGCCATAAGGTTTACGCCGCAGCCATCTGCCCTGAATCCGGAAAGGAGCGGCGGCGAGGTGCTCGCAGTAAAGCCTGCGCCCCACACCGTAAACCCCATATCGGGAAAAGAGAAGCTCAGTATCTCGCCGGTTTTGAATATATGTACGTTATCCGTAAATTTCAATACGGAATACGGCGACAGCGGTGAAATAAAATCATGGTTTCCCGGAGCAATAAAAACTTCGGCTTCCAGCTTGCCGAACACATCTGTCAGAAGCTCGCTTGTTTCAAAGCACGAGCGCTCGCTGTCAAGAAGGTCTCCCGGCAGCAGCACCGCCTGAACCCGCTCCTTTTTACATAGCTCGGCAACAGTCTGGAACAGATCCCGCTGTTCGCGCCTCCGCTCCCGCGCCTTTTCATCCGACAACGAATCAAAGGGCGAGTCGAGATGAAAATCCGCCGCGTGCAGTATTTTTACCAACCTTATGCCTCCTTAAAAGGATTGCCTGTTATTTGTATGTATCCAGGGTATCTCGGGCAAGCCTCGCATTCCGGGGGATATTGCCCACCCGGAATACGTTAATCCGTTATCCTGAGCGCCTTTACGCCGAGACACCTTCCCGTTGTTTCGTCGATTTCGAAAACGGCGCATTCAAGCTTGGCGTCTCCGTCCGCGGCCTCAAAACGGCGCGGAGGATTGCCGAGAAACATCGAAACGCTTATTTCGGTTTTGACCCCTATGACAGAGTTTATAGGTCCGGTCATGCCGAGGTCGGTAATATAGCCTGTGCCTCGCGGCAAGACGCATGCGTCGGAGGTTTGCACATGAGTATGTGTGCCCCAGATCGCCGAGATCCTGCCGTCGAGATAGTTCGCCATAGCAAGCTTCTCGCTAGTCGCCTCGGCGTGAAAATCAACAAGTATAACCTTAGCCTCGGTATTCTTTATAATCCTATCCGCTTCAAAGAACGGATTATCAGGCCCAAAATCCATATTGCAGCGCCCGATAAGACTTATAACCAGCACGTCTCCAAAGCTTGTCCCAAAAACTCCGAAACCGCGCCCGGGAACCTGGGACGCAAAATTTGCGGGGCGCAGAAGGTATGGCACTTCTTCAAGCGTGTCGCAAATTTCCTGCTTGCCCCAGGTATGGTTTCCAAGAGTTATAACGTCGGCTCCCGCGGATAATATTTCCCTGACTTGCGAAGAGGTTATTCCGATTCCGGCCGCGTTCTCCCCGTTTACGACAGTAAAGCGGATATTTTCAAGTCTTATAAGACTGCGGAGCCTTTTTGACAGCATATCAAGCCCACTTCGACCGGCTACGTCGCCGACTGCGAGTATATTGACCGACAGGAAAATCCACCTCCTGGCAATTATTTCTCCATTATAACGCATACTTAATATGACCGCAAGCCATAAGGCGTGGGCCTTTTAGGGCCGCCCTGTTTTGCCGAGTTCTTTTAAGCTGCCCTGATTAATCGACTTAACGACGCCGAATTCCTTCGAAAGAAGATGGTTGTGGCCGTTTTCGAGTAAATTTTGCGGTATTACCGGCGGTGTTCCGCGAGAAAAAACCGCTTTTCGGTTTATTCAACAGACGCCATTATTATACTTTGAATCCTTTATAAAAGCAAGGATGCAAAAAGCAATTATTATGTCTGCTTTTGGAAAATGCTGTCGCGCCCGCGCTTCCGTCAGAATGCTGAAATCCGGTCAAAACCTTTATCCGATTTTTTAAGCAAACGATGGTATTATTTGCTGTAAAAGTATAAAATATAAAAGGAAAAGCATTACTATCCACAGCGGGCGAAAAAATTGTTGACATCCGTCTTTAAAATAATGTACAATATGTTGCTATGTTCACACAAGCATTATGAGTGCAAACTACGGCGGCTTAATGCCGTTGTTGAGTATTTATTTCAGGAGGTGTTTGCCCATGCTTCGCACTTATCAGCCTAAAAAGCGCCAGCGCTCAAAGGTTCACGGTTTCCGTAAGAGAATGGCTACAAAAAACGGCCGTAAGGTTCTCGCGCGCCGTCGTGCAAAGGCTCGCGCCAAACTTACGGCATAAGAAAACGGAGTTCTTAACTTGGAATTTACGGAGTCGCTTAAAAACAATTTTGAATTTCGCAGGCTATATAACAAGGGTAAAAGCGCCGCCTCGCCGCTGCTGGTCATATACGGCAGAAGAAACGGCCGTACGGACAACCGTCTTGGAATTACGGTCAGCAAAAAGGTCGGCAAGGCGGTCCATCGGAACAAGCTGCGCCGCCGCCTGCGCGAAACCTACAGAATCAACGAGGGCCGTTTTGCACGCGGATGGGATATTGTTGTTGTGGCAAGAATAAAGAGCCGCTTTGTGCCATATTCTGAATTGTCCGCTGATTTTCTCGCTCTTGCGGCGCGCATCGGGCTGTTAAAGCCCACCGGAAAAGCCGGGAACTGACATGAAAAAGATTTTGATAGCGCTCGTAAAATTTTACCGCAGATACGTTTCCCCTGCAAGGCCGCCATGCTGCCGCTTTACGCCCACCTGCTCCGCCTACGCGCTGGAGGCGTTGGAGAAATACGGAGCACTTAAAGGCTCATGGCTTGCTTTAAAGCGTTTTCTTAAGTGCCATCCTTTCCATAAGGGAGGCTATGATCCAGTACCCTGAGCAATCGCCGTTTCAATTGTATCAGAATGATTGTTTCCGGTTTGAATTGCGAGACTTTCAGGTCGAAACGGCGGAAATACGCCGCCCAGCCTTCGAAAAACTCTTAAATCAGCGATTGCTTTAAGAAAAAACCAATATGCACGCGATTAGGCGTGCAAGGGAGGCCGCAATGTCATTTATTCTATATCCTTTCGCGTGGTTGCTGCTTTTTCTCTACAACGTGTTTAAAAGCTACGGCTTGGCCCTTATCCTGTTTTCCCTGATAGTAAAGCTTGCTCTTCTTTACTTTTCGATGAAGAGCAAAAAGGGCACAATGAAGACCGCCCGACTTCAGCCAAAAATGAAGGATCTGGAAAAGCGTTATGCCGGCAATAGAGCAAAGTATAATGAGGAACTTCAAAAGCTCTATAAGGAAAACGACGTAAAGATGATGGGCGGATGCATCTGGTCGCTTATTCCCTTCCCCATTCTTATCGGACTGTACAGCGTAATCAGACAACCGCTTACCTACCTTATGCACCTTTCAAAGGCGCAGATCGACACTATTTCCGGTATTCTTTCCGGACTCGGATACCCCGCAACCAGCGGCGCTTACAGCGAGATCACCATGGCTCAGCAGATATTCCAAAGCTTTGACGCCGTCAAGGAAGCGGTGCCTCAGGTAATTAAGCTTGACTTTTCCTTCATCGGCCTCAATCTGGCTGAGATTCCAAAATGGAAGATATGGGAGATGCCTTTTTCCTGGGCAACTCTGGGTCTGTTCCTCATTCCTATCGTCTCAGCTTTTCTTTCTCTTATGTCAACCAAAATATCGATGATGGGGAGCTCCACTCCAGACCAGGCCAACATGAAGAGCATGATGCTGATGGCTCCTCTGATGTCGCTCTGGATCGGCTTTATTATGCCTGCCGGACTCGGTATCTACTGGATTGCCACAAGCGTTTTCACGATTATTCAAGACTACTTCCTCGCAAAGTATTACACCAAGGTGCTTGATAAAGAGGACGCCGAGCGTATTAGCAGACAGAAGGCTGTTGAAGAAGAGCGTGAGCGCAAGCGTATAGAATACGAGCGCCTTAAAGCAGAGAACGCAACAACCCGCAATAAAAACACAAGCAAAAAGAAAGTACAGAAGGTTGAACGCATTGAGTCCGAGAAAAGGGAACTGGAGTTTGAGAAAAAGAAGCTCTTGGAAAAAGGTATTGCTCCCCCTGTGGATGACGACCGTCCCTTTTCAAGAGGCAGGGCCTACGATCCCAATCGCTACACCCGCATCCAGGCCGCTTTGACAGAGGAAGAAGCCAGAATTGCCGCCGAGGAGGCAGCTGAGGAGGCGGCTCGTAAGGACGAGGAAGATTTCGAAAGGTTTCTGGCAACCGGCAAAATTGCGGACGACGAGGATGAGGGAGCTTCCGAAAGCGACAGCTCCGGTAATGAAACATTGTCCGAAGGCGAAGACAGTGGCGCCAACGATAAGAAATAAGGAGAAACCTTATGTTAAAGTCGATAGAAACAACAGGAAAAACGGAAGAGGAGGCTATTGCCTCTGCGTTGGCTCAATTGGGTCTTGAGCGCGACGAAATTTCGGTCGAAATTCTTGAGAGGGCTAAGCCAGGTTTTCTGGGTATTGGTTCCTCTCTCGCAAAAATCAGAGTTTCTTATGAGGCTCAGGACGATTCTGTTGTAAAAATCAGGAATTTTGTCAACGGCCTTCTTAAAAGGATGGATTCGTCGGCGACCGCTGAAGTCACGCCCATAGATGAATTCAATTTTAAGGTTAATCTTAAGGGCGAGGGGCTAGGTTCGCTTATAGGCCGCCGCGGAGAAACTCTGGACGCTATACAGCACCTGACGAATTATGTCGTTAACCGCGGGGACGGAAAGCACATCCGGGTTAATTTGGACGCCGAGGATTACCGAAGCAAGCGTGAGGAATCTCTCGGCCTGCTGGCTAAAAAGGTTGCCGCAAAGGTTTTGAAGTATCGAAAAAACATGACTCTCGAGCCCATGAATTCATATGAAAGGCATGTTATCCACACCGCTCTTCAGAATTTTGACGGAGTTTCCACTTACTCCGTAGGCACTGAGCCAAACCGACGGGTGGTCGTCGCTTACGGCAAATCAAAAGGACCCAAACAGGATTTCAGGCAAAAAAGATAGTGGAGGAAAAACTTATGGTGTTTGAAAGAATAAAGGTGCTTCTTGCCGAGCAGCTTGACATAGATGAGGATACCATTACGGAAGATACCGATATCATCGAGGATTTGGGTGCCGACTCTCTGGATGTGGTGGAACTTATGACCACTCTTGAGCAGGAATTCGACCTGCTAATTACTGATGAGAGCGTTAACGAATTTCGCACCGTAGGCGACATAGCCAGATACATCGAGACCCTGATCTAAACTCATTATTTTAAACGTAAATCCCCTCGCCGCAGTGAGCGGCGTGGGGATTTCTTTTGGCTGCAATAGGACAAATCGTAATTTTTTATCGTATAATATAACTCGAGTTGCCTATTGATACAACAAAATACAGGCTGGAAAACAAAATTTGCGTGAACGGTCTAAAAACTATTGACAAACAGGTGAGTTTCGGTTTAAAATAATCCAGCGTGCGGACGATTAGCTCAGCTGGTAGAGCACCCGCTTGACGTGCGGGTGGTCACAGGTTCGAGTCCTGTATCGTCCACCAATAAAAAACCCTGTAGTTTTAACGACTGCAGGGTTTTTTATTGCTTACTTTCTTTGTATGTTTTTGAATAAAGCTCTCTGTAGGTCAGAATTCCCTTTACTCGCTCTGATTTCATCAAGCTTACTCTGTCCGCGGTGTAGCTCAAATTCTCCGGCAAAACTAAACTCTCGGGCTCAAACCCGTGTTTGAATACTACCTCCCTGCCGAGAGTAAGATGTGCCTTAAAAGTCCGATCCTCAAGCCCGAACCCCCGCGTTTTAAGCTCTTCCCCGAGCTTCAGCGCAAGTTTGGAAAGCTCCTCGTCTTCGGATAACCCCAGCCAGCATATGTCGCCACCCTGGCGCCTAAAACGCGACACGCGGTTGAACGATATGGGTATCCTGTCAAAGTCCAGAGACGACAGCGCGGCCTTCGCGCCGCCGATATTTTCCGTTTCCCCTATAAACTGCAGAGTGATATGCAGATTCTGCATGCGGCTGAAGTTGCCGCGTTCCGAATTTTTTTGCAGCTCACTCATAATTTTCATAATTCTAAGCTTAAATTTATCGTCAAAATTAACCGCGACGAAAAGCCTCATTTTCAGCACTCCTCTCATTAATTTAAATCATAACATATCTCCTTTTTAATTACCACAAATATACCTATATTCTTTAAAACTAAGTGTTAATCCTTGCTTTTACATATATATTTTGATATAATTAACTGATTAAAAAACGTTTTTGTTCTGCCAATTTTTTTGTTTTATGTATAAAAATTACGGCGGCATACTCCATTTTGTTACTTGCCGCAGAAGAAAGGATTGTCTATTAAGATATGAATTCTGCCGCAGATGTATGGTCCAACGTTTTGGAAATATTAGGCCGCAATCTGACCCAGACATCGATTACGACCTGGTTCGACGACTGCGAAGCGGTTGATTTAAAGGATTCGCTGCTTGTAATTCATTCGGTAAACGATCCTACGGACTTTAAGCATGACATAATCGTCGGCCGATTTGCAGAATCCATTCGTTCGGCTCTGCGCGAAATATTTTCGGGTGACTTTGATCTACTCGTACTTACTCAAAAGGAATACGCGAGTTATAAGGCTTCAAAAACAGGAGATCGAGAGCCCCTCTCAAACGGAAAATCTTTTACTTTTGACCGTTTTATCGTCGGCCCGTCCAATAAATTCGCCCATGCGGCCGCTATGGCGGTCGCCGGCGCCCCAGCCGCCTCTTATAACCCTCTTTTTATTTATGGCGACTCAGGTCTCGGAAAAACCCACCTTCTATACGCTATCTGCAACCTCGTCCAGGAAAACCACCCTGAATACCGAACACTTTACGTTCGCGGCGAGGATTTTACAAACGAACTTATTTCCGCAATACAAACAAACCGTATGGTCGAATTCCGTGAAAAGTACCGTGCAGTCGACCTTCTTCTGGTCGACGATATCCAGTTTATCGCCGGCAAGGTTCAAACTCAGGAGGAATTCTTCCATACCTTCAATACACTCCATGATGCCGGAAAACAGATAGTCCTGACCTCCGACCGTCCACCTATGGATATTCTGAGGCTGGAGGACAGACTTAGAACGCGCTTTGAAAGCGGACTCCTTGCGGACATTCAGCCGCCCGATTACGAAACCCGCGTCGCAATTATCAAGTACAAATCCGCTCAATATGGTCTTATCCTGCATGAAGACGACTTCGGCTATATATCCGAAAACGTAACCTCGAACGTACGTCAGATCGAGGGACTGGTAAAAAAGCTTATAGCATACCGTGACCTTATGCATGGTGAAATAACCCGGGATACGATTGACCGCGCCATAAGCGAGATAAAAAAGACCTTTGCGCCTACTCCTGACCTTATTCTTCAGGAAACCGCCTCATACTATTCAGTCTCCGTAGACGACATAAAGAGCCAGAGCCGAACCAGAGATACTGTCACCGCACGTCAGGTATCCATGTACCTTATGCGCGTGATGCTTGATATTCCTCTTAAAGAAATCGGAACGCTGCATGGCAACCGCGATCATTCAACGGTAATAAATTCGATACAACAGGTTGAAAAGCAGATGTCAAAATCAACTCAGTTTGCTGATACCATAAAGGATATAAAGGCAAATATTACCGCAAAAAAATAAATACGATATTAACATTTATCTGTGGAAATCTTTACAACATTCTGTGGAAAACTTTTAGTACCATTTTTCATGTGGATAAGCTGTTTTTTGTCCACATTCAGCTCAACACCACAAAGCCTTGCAAACAGCCGATTTTTTCGTGTTTTCCACAAAAATTTCTATTACGGCTACTTCTGCTAAAAATAATCTATCTTTCTTATTTTTACCGAAATATCTTCTTCTTTTGAAAGGGTTGGTCACTGTGAAATTCTCCTGTGAAAAGTATCTTCTTCAAAATGCAATAAGCACGGCTTCTCATGCCGCCGCTGCAAAAAGCACCATTCCGTCCCTAGAGGGACTGCTGATAGAAGCCTCCGAAGGATCGGTTACAATTTCAGGTTACGATCTTAAAACCGGTATCCGCACAAGGTTTTCCGCCGACGTTACGGAAAGCGGGGCGATAGTTTTAAATGCGCGTCTTTTTGGAGATATTGTCCGCCGTATGCCTGACGACATTTTGAGCTTTGTATCCAACGATTTCTTAAACATTACGGTTTCCTGCGGAATGAGCGTTTTTGAATTAATAGGTACAAGCGCGGAAGACTACCCTGAGATGCCGGTAGTTGATTATCAAAAATCGGTGCTTATTCCGCAAAATGTCATGCGTTCGCTTATTTCCGAAACAATTTTTGCAGTAAGTGACAACGAGTCAAGACCTATTCATACCGGTAGTCTGTTTGAAATCGAAAATAACATCATAACGGTAGTTTCCGTAGACGGTTACAGGCTTGCGATGCGCCGCGAGGAGATAGAAAACAAGGAGATAGATAAGAGCAGCTTTGTAATTCCCGGAGCCGCTTTGTCCGAAGTGGAAAAAATAGCGGATGACAGCGACGAACCGCTTAAGCTGACACTAGGCTCAAGACATGTGCTTTTTACGATAGGAGAAACCGAGCTCATTTCGCGCCGGCTTGAAGGAGAGTTTTTGAATTACAGACAGGCCATACCCCAAAGCGCCGCTTATTCCGTCGAAATAGACAGAGTTAGCTTTATGAACAGTGTGGAGCGAGTATCCCTTATGATAAACGACAGGCTCAAGAGCCCGGTACGATGCCTTTTTACCGACAATAAGGTCAGAATGCAAACTATTACAGCTCTAGGAAGAGCTACGGACGAATGCGAGATGAAGGGATCTGTAAACGATCTTGAAATAGGCTTCAATAACCATTACCTGCTGGATGCTCTTAAGGCGGCTCCTGCAGATAATCTGAGAGTGCTTCTTAGCAGCGGAATTTCTCCCTGCGTTATAATACCGGCTGACGGCAAAGAGAACTTTCTGTATATGATACTGCCGGTAAGACTTAAGGCGGGAGAATAATTATAGAAGGCGGAGTTTTATGGAAATCATAAAAATCAGCACGGAGTTTATTAAGCTTGATGCGCTTCTGAAGTTTTGCGGTATCGCCGAAACGGGAGGCGATGCAAAGATAATTGTACAGGACGGGGAAGTTTCGGTAAACGGAGAGATATGCACTCAGCGCGGGCGGAAGATCCGCGCTGGAGATATTATTAGGGTCGGCGATATTGAGCTGTGCGTAAAGGCAGAATAGAAAACTATGTTTATTGAACGTATTGCAATAGAGGGTTTTCGGAACTTCGGGATGCTTGAGGCAAAATTTGACCGCGGTATAAACGTAATTTCCGGAGGAAATGCGCAGGGAAAAACAAATCTTCTCGAGGCGATTTTCTATCTTTCGTCCGCCAAATCATTCAGAACACGCGGGGACAAGGATCTCGTCGGATTCGACTGCAGCTTTGCAAGGATTGAGGCTGACGTATCCGCAAAGTACAGGGAAACAAATATCGAGGTAAGGCTGTATAAGGATAGGCGCCGGCAGATTTTTTTAAACGGGGTCAGGCAAACATCGTCGCTGGAGCTTCCTGAGCGGTTGGGAGCGGTTCTTTTCTGTCCCGAGGATTTGGATATTATCAAAGACGGCGCGGCTGCTAGAAGGAGATTTATGGATCTCGCTATTTGTCAGCTGCGCCCGAAGTATGACGCGGCGCTTTCGGAGTACAACAGACTATATGACCATAAGACAAGAATACTTCGCGACTGGCGCGAAAAACCATCTCTTCTTGAAACTCTTGACGATTTCTCTCTTCGTATGGCAAAAATATCCGCTGAGCTTATATACTATCGTTCGTCCTGGTGCGAGCGTCTGCAGAAAGAGGCCTCCGAAATGCACTCCGAAATATCTGGAGAGGGCGAAAAGCTGAGGCTCGGCTACAAAACTGTCAGCACAGTCGGAGATCCAAGGGGCCTTAAGCCGTCCGAACTTTTTCCGCTCATTCTTAGGCATCAGGAGGAGCACAGGCAGGTCGAGCTTGATTCCGGCCTTTGCCTAACGGGCGCACATAAGGACGACATAGAAATCGAAATAAACGGCAATCCTGCGAAAAGCTTTGCTTCCCAGGGGCAGATAAGGACGGCCGCGCTCTCTCTTAAGCTTGCGGAAAGAGAAATAAACAGGGTAGACCGCGGCGAAACTCCGGTTTTGCTGCTTGACGACGTTTTGAGCGAGCTTGACGAGCGGCGTCAGGATTTTGTTCTTAACCGTATAAGGGGCGGGCAGGTCTTTATTACCTGCTGCGAGGATAAAAGCGCAACTTCACGCATGGGGGATAAGCTTTTTTATATGAAAAGCGGTCAGATATCGTTTTAGTTACGTCACAGGAGGTATTTTATGTACCTGCATCTAGGTCAGGATATGGTAGTCCGAAAATGCGATATTCTGGGCATTTTCGACCTCGACAACACAAGCCATTCACATATCACACGTCAGTTTCTTAAGAATGCGGAAAAAAGCGGCAGAGTAAGGGATATAAGCGGCGAGCTTCCGCGTTCATTCATAGTTACCGCGGACGGCGAGTCCTTGGTTTATCTGTCTCAAATCAGTACCCTGACGCTTCTTCGGCGTTTTGAAAGCGGCGGAGTAGAGTAAAGGGCAAATAAAGCCAACAATCCAATAAAGGTGGTCAATATTTTATGGCACAAAAGGATAAAAATCCTGATATCAGCTATCCTGAACAGAAAATTGAGGTGGTCGAGCTTGAGCGCGAGATGAAGCGCTCATATATCGACTACGCAATGAGCGTTATCGTCGGCAGAGCGCTGCCCGACGTCCGAGACGGCCTGAAGCCGGTACACAGGCGTATTCTTTACACCATGTACGAGGACGGCCTGGGTTCAGACAAGCCTTACAGAAAGTCAGCAACAACCGTAGGTGCGGTGCTGGGCAGCTATCATCCCCATGGAGACGCCTCGGTTTATGACGCGCTCGTACGAATGGCTCAGGACTTTTCGCTTCGCTATCCTCTTGTCGACGGACACGGAAACTTCGGTTCGATCGACGGGCATCCAGCCGCTGCCTACCGTTATACCGAGGCAAGAATGGCGAAGCTAGCGAACGAGATGCTGAGGGATATAGAAAAGGAAACTGTCAATTTTATCCCCAACTTCGATGAGCGAAAAAAGGAACCTCTGGTTTTGCCCTCACGTTTTCCTAACCTTCTCGTTAACGGTTCTTCGGGCATTGCCGTCGGTATGGCTACAAATATTCCTCCGCACAATCTCCGCGAGGTAATTGATGCGGCAATCTGCGTAATAGAAAATCCCGAGGCTGAGCTTGACGACCTTATGGAGCATATTAAGGGCCCGGATTTCCCGACAAAGGGCATAGTCATGGGTAGGGCAGGAATAAGAGCGGCTTATGCCACAGGACGCGGCAGTATAAAGGTTCGTGCGCGCACGGAGATGGAGGAGTTCGGACAGGGCCGCACTAGGATAATTGTCACCGAAATCCCTTATCAGGTCAACAAGACAAGACTTATCGAATCCATAGCCGAGCAGGTCAAGGAAAAGCGCCTCGAAGGCATTTCCGGACTTCGCGACGAATCCGACCGAGATGGCATGAGGATAGTCATCGAACTTAAGCGCGACGCAAATCCTCAGGTGGTGCTGAACCGCCTTTTTGCTTCGACCCAGCTTCAGGTCACCTTTGCAATAGTGCTTCTGGCGCTGGTAAACAACCAGACTCAGCCTAAAATACTTTCCCTCCGGGAAATACTCGACGAATACGTCGTTTTCCAGCGCGAGGTCATCACAAGGCGCACGAAATACGATCTCAGAAAGGCAGAAGAGAGACTTCATATACTTGAAGGCCTGCGCATCGCCTGCGACAATATAGATGAGGTTATTCATATTATCCGCACTAGCTATAACAACGCCAAAGAGCGCCTGATGGAGCGTTTTTCACTAAGCGAAATACAGGCCCAGTCCATCCTAGATATGCAGCTCAAGCGCCTGCAGGGGCTTGAAAGAGACAAGATCGAGGCTGAGTACAACGAGCTGTTGGAGAAGGTGGCATATTATAAGAATCTTCTTAGCGATATTCACCTAATCGACGAAGTGCTTGTGACCGAGCTTAAGGAAATCCGCGACAGATACGGCGACGACCGTCTTACCGAAATTGCCGTCGTTGAGGACGAGATCGATATAGAGGATCTTATAGCCGAAGAGGAATGTGTCTATACGCTGACAAACGCCGGATATATAAAGCGCATGCCCGCGAGCACATACCGTGCACAGCGCCGCGGCGGACGCGGCATTTCGGCGCAGACACTCCGTGAGGAGGATTACGTCGAAACCGTTTTCACCGCCTCGACCCACGATTATATTCTGTTCTTTACAAACATGGGCAAGGTATACCGCAAAAAGGGATACCTTATTCCCGAAGCCGGCAGAGCGGCGAAGGGCATGAATATAATTAACCTTCTGCCGATTGAGCAGGGCGAAAAGGTCAGCGCTATGCTGCACATCCGCGAGTTCCCCGAGGACAGATATCTTGTTATGGTCACAAAAAACGGTACGGTAAAGCGCATGTGCTTCAGTGAGCTAAAAAATATCAGAAACGTCGGCATACGCGCGCTTACGTTGGACGAAAACGACGAGCTTATCAGCGTGCGCGAAACGGACGGAAACGACAATATCCTAATTGTAACGCACGACGGCATGGCGATCTGCTTCCGCGAAACGGATGTACGCACGATGGGTAGAACCGCCGCTGGCGTTCGGGGAATACGCCTCAGGGAAGGCGACTTTTGCGTCGCGGCCGTTCGCGCGGGCGAGGGCAGAGAGCTTCTTTCGGTAACCGAAAACGGTTACGGAAAGCGCACGAGTATCGACGAGTATCTGCGCGGCGGCGAGGAAGAGGACGCGCCGAAAACTCCTCAGAACCGCGGCGGCATAGGACTTAAAAACTATAACGTAACGGATAAGACTGGCCCTGTTGCGGCCGCGAGGGTCGTTGACGAGAACGACGATATTCTGCTCATATCCGACGATGGCACCATAATTAGAATGGCGGCTTCCGACATCAGCGTCTACGGCAGAGCCACGCAGGGTGTAAGGCTGATGCGCGTGGCCGAGGGCGCGAGAGTAATCTCCCTCGCTAAAGTCGAAAAGGAACAGGACGAGGAAGAATAAGCAAATATTCCAGATGGCATGCCACTGGATGTGTTGCTTACGCCCCGATACTCTTGGTCGCGCATCTGCGCGGGCTGTGGTATTTTTCTGGGAAGCAAATTACTGGAAAAATAGATTTTATCATCCCTGCGAGGGGTTATTTACAGCCTTGAAGCTAAACAAGATGAATTGTGCCGAAAGGAATGGTCATAAAAATGGATGAAAACAGAAGAAGCGCGAAGGACTATGACGCTTCGCAAATTCAGGTGCTCGAGGGGTTGGAAGCCGTACGCAAACGCCCGGGCATGTATATAGGAACCACATCTATAAGAGGACTCCACCATCTGGTGTATGAAATTGTCGATAATGCAATCGACGAAGCGTTGGCGGGCTTTTGCACTCAGATCGACGTTGTCATAAAGGAAGGTGAAGTCATATCAGTGAGGGATAATGGCCGCGGCATACCTACTGGTATTCAGGAGCAGACCGGAAAATCGGCTCTTGAGGTCGTTTTTACGGTGCTGCACGCCGGAGGAAAGTTCGGAGGCGGAGGATATAAGGTTTCGGGCGGACTTCACGGCGTCGGCGCATCGGTCGTAAATGCCCTTTCAGAGTGGCTCGAGGTTGAGGTTTGCAACGGCGAGCAGTCCTGGCAGATGAAGTTTAAGCGCGGCGACGTCACTTTGCCGCTTACTCAGGCTGGCCCCTGTACGAACAGGGGCTCTACGGTCACTTTCAAGCCCGACCCGGAGATTTTTGAGGATACCGTGTTTGACTTCGAAACTCTCCAGACCCGTCTCAGGGAGCAGGCCTTCTTAAATGCCGGCCTGCGCATAAGACTTACGGACGAGCGCATCGGAAAAGAGCAGTCTGTGGAAATGCATTATGAAGGAGGCATATGCTCCTTTGTAGAGATGATAAATAAAAACAAGACCCCGCTTCACGAACCTGTAATTTACTTCTGCGGGCAGAAGGAAGACAGTATCGCCGAAGTCGCAATGCAGTATTCCGACAGTTACAATGAGGTTATACTCTCGTTTGCTAATAATATCCATACCTCTGAAGGCGGAATGCACGAAACCGGATTTAAAACCGCGCTTACCAAGGTTTTAAACGACTATGGCAAGCGCCATAACTACCTTAAGGGCGACGACAAACTCTCGGGAGAGGATACGCGCGAAGGGCTTACGGCGGTTATAAGCGTAAAGCTGACCGAGGCGCAGTTTGAGGGTCAGACCAAGACAAAGCTCGGAAACAGCGAAATAAGAACCCTGGTCGACGGGATTGTTTCAGAAAAACTTAATACCTATCTTGAGGAAAATCCAGCTGTCGGCAGGGCTGTTCTGGAGAAGGCGATTGTCGCCTCCCGCGCGCGGGAGGCCGCGAGAAAGGCGAGAGATCTTACACGCCGCAAAAATGTGCTTGAGGGTTCGACCCTTCCCGGCAAGCTTGCTGACTGCAACGAAAGAGATCCGTCGCTTACCGAGATATTTATCGTCGAGGGCGACTCGGCGGGCGGATCCGCGATCAGCGGGCGGGACAGCCGTTTTCAGGCCATTCTTCCCCTTTGGGGCAAGATGCTCAACGTTGAAAAGGCGCGTGCCGACAAGGTTTACGGCAATGACAAGCTGACGCCGGTCATTACAGCTCTCGGAGCCGGCATTGGCGACGAATTTGACATTGAAAAGCTTCGATATCATAAGATTATAATTATGGCCGATGCGGACGTCGACGGCAGCCACATAAGAACGTTGCTTCTGACCTTCTTCTTCCGTTTCATGCGTCCGCTGATCGAAAACGGGTACGTTTATGCCGCGCAGCCGCCGCTTTATAAGCTTGTGCGCGGTAAGGTTACGCGCTATGCTTACAGCGACGCGGAACGCGACGCCATATCTCTTGAGATGAAGGGCGGAGATCCGAACGCAAAGGTGGATATCAGCCGAAACAAGGGCCTCGGCGAGATGGACGCTCACGAGCTATGGGAAACGACGATGGATCCGGAGAAAAGAACCCTTCTCAGAATCGAGATGGAGGACGCGGTCGCGGCCGACGAGATATTCACCGTCCTGATGGGGGAAAAGGTCGAGCCGAGGCGCGAGTTTATAGAGAAAAATGCCAAATATGTCGTAAATCTGGACATTTAGAGGAAAGCCTATGCCGAAGAAAGAGGTTACCATATATACGGACGGCGCCTGTTCCGGAAACCCTGGCCCGGGAGGCTGGGCGGCGATACTCCGTTATGGCGACACCGAGAAGGAAATATCCGGCGGTGAAAATCCAACAACAAACAACAGAATGGAGCTTATTGCCGTAATATCAGCGCTTGAGGCGCTTAAGGAGCCCTGCAGAGTTACGATTTACAGCGATTCTAAATATGTATGCGATGCGGTTACAAAAGACTGGGCGCGTTCCTGGATGTCAAAGGGATGGACTAGGGCCGATAAGACCCCTGCTAAAAATCCAGATCTCTGGGAAAGGCTGCTTAATTTGCTTGATATGCACGAAGCAACTTTCAAATGGGTTAAGGGACACGCGGAAAACAGGTATAATAACCGTTGCGATGAGCTTGCAGTAGCGGAGAGCCGTAAATTCACGCCGTAAGAGCCTTCTTATGTTTTGCACACCCATAACAGGTTTATAGAAATCCCTAAAAAAACAATAAAGGCAGAGATTTTATTCTCTGCCTTGTTTTTGTCCCTTTTTTATTTCGCAAAAGCGTTAAGCTTGAGGGTGAGACTGCTCTTCTTATGAGCTGCATTGTTCTTATGGATAAGGCCCTTTGTAACGGCACGGTCAACAGCTTTTACCGCTACTTTGTAGGACTCGTTCACCGCTGCCTGGTCATTCTGCGCTATGGCTGCGTCAAACTTCTTAAGATAAGTCTTTAGCTCCGACTTCTGTGCCTTGTTTCTCGCATTCTGAACCTTTGTAAGCTGAACACGCTTCTCCGCTGATTTGATGTTAGGCAAATAACTCACCTCCTCAATACTATAATTTTATTCCTATGCGGAACGCTATTTTATCACTTATTTTTAAGAAAAGCAAGGACTTTTTTAAATTTTATATTTTTTTTAGTATACTTGACCTTACATAACAAAAAATATAGCTAAACTCATATGTGGGAGGCTAAAATGTTTACTAAAAGAACCGACCTTGCAGTAGAGGCAAAGGAAATATGGCGTGAAAGCGCAGGGGAAACTACTGAGCTTTCAGGCGTTGAGGCGAAAGAAAAATTAAGCTATGGTCTAATGATAGAAACTGTTAAAATTTTAGACGAAAATGGCGAAAAAGCTCTTAATAAGCCAAAAGGGACATATATCACTATTACGCTTACCGAAAAAAATCTAGATGGCAATAAATTCCAGGACGCGTGCCGCGCGCTTGCCGACGAGCTTAAGGCCCTTCTTCCTCAGGGAGGGAAGGAGCCGGTCTTAGTTGTCGGTCTGGGAAACAGATATATTACCCCAGACAATCTGGGGCCTAACAGCTTAAGGCATACTATGGTGACAAGACATCTTGTCGAACAGGTTGCAGAATACTTCGGTAATTTCAGGCCGGTTTCAACCTTGGAGCCGGGCGTTCTTGCAACCACCGGTGTTGAAAGCGCCGAAATGATACGAGCTTTGGCGGAAAAAACAAAACCTGCCGCCGTCATAGCCGTAGACGCGCTGGCCTCCAGGCGACTGCAGCGCGTATGCACGACGATACAGATTGCAGATACAGGAATCATACCCGGCTCGGGTGTAGGGAACAGCCGTTCCGAAATCAGCTCGCAGACCATGGGCGTTCCCGTTATCGCGATTGGCATCCCAACCGTTGTGGATGCGGGGACGCTTGCGGCCGATCTTATGGAAAGCGCAGGAATGGGGAGCGCCGACCCGGGCAAGTTCGGAGAGTTGGGCAGCAGCATAATAGTGACGCCGAGGGATATAGATGAGAAGATTGCCGAGCTTGCAAAATT
Source organism: Clostridiales bacterium (assembly GCA_029267755.1). Classification (GTDB taxonomy): domain Bacteria; phylum Bacillota; class Clostridia; order Oscillospirales; family Oscillospiraceae; genus DUPK01. Next base: position 9,911 of record JAJUHS010000017.1, on the reverse strand, counting down.
AGTGGGTTATTCTATCAATCTTGCTCTTCATAACGATATGAGCATGGAAGATATAACGGCGTTTTTAAGCTGATTGCAGAACATTAAGATTCCGGACAGTTCTACGATACTGTTCGGAATCTTATACTTATTTTATATATTTTATTCTGTCCTCAAGACGCGGCTTTGAAGGCGTCGGTTCGTTTGTATGGCCGATCGCCAACGCTATTCCGAAGGATAGGTCTTCCGAAATTCCGATAGACGTAGCATATTCGCGGCCGTCATCGCTGTACAGATATTCCTTTATGCACCCGATTATCAGAGATCCAAGACCTAGGCTGTGAGCCGCCAATGTCATATTTTCCGCTGCGATGCCCGCGTCTATTTCCATAAACCTTGCGCCTGATTTTCCGTACAGCAGTATTAATGTCGGCGCGCCGTAGGCAAAGTTACGCACCTTGCCGTCGTTAAACGCGTATTTTGAATATCTTTCGGCTAGTTCTCTGATTGAATCTTTATTTTGTATGACGTAGAAATTGATTTCCTGTGCGTTTCTGGCGGTAGGCGCCCAAATACCTGCCTGCAAAATGGTTTCAAGTTCCCGGTCACTTATTTGAGCATCAGTGTATGAGCGGATGCTTCTTCGGCTCAAAATTGATTCGATCACGGCGTTACTTATTATTTCCGACATGTATAATTCCCCCTTTATTAGTATTTTCTATTATAAAGTATATATAACTTAAATTCAATGTTTCACGTGAAACATATAGAAAAGTTTCACGTGAAACATTGAAATATATAAAAAAAAGAATTATAATATAGGAACTTGAAAAAATCAGGAGGCGCAAATGGGAAAAATTATAGCCGTAGTTAATCAAAAAGGCGGCGTAGGAAAAACAACCACCTGCATAAACCTCTGCTGCGCCCTGCATGAGAGCGGCAAAAGAGTGCTTTTGTGCGATACCGACCCGCAAGGCAACAGCACGTCGGGCATGGGCATAGATAAGAACTCGGTTTCGCCCACCATTTATGATGTTCTGATAAACGGGGTTGATGCGGTAAAATCCATCGTAAAAACGCCATACGGAGCCGTAATGCCGTCAAACAAGGCGCTTTCCGGGGCTGGAGTTGAGCTTGTCGGCGCTGAGGAGAGGGAATATCGTCTTAAAAAGGCGCTAATTTCGATAAAGGGTGATTACGACTACATTATTATCGACTGCCCGCCGTCGCTCGAACTTCTGACACTTAACGCACTTTGTGCAGCAGACACGCTGCTTGTACCAGTACAATGCGAGTATTTCGCACTTGAGGGGCTGAGCGATTTGCTTACTACGCTCAGAATAATAAAAAAGCGGCTTAATCCCGAGCTTGAGATCGAGGGTGTGCTTCTGACGATGTTCGATGGAAGAACAAATCTTTCTATCCAGGTTGCCGAGGAGGTAAAAAAATACTTTAAGACTAAGGTTTTCCGAACGGTTGTGCCGAGAAACATCCGACTGTCGGAGGCACCGAGTCATGGAAAACCAGCGGTCGTATACGACCGCAGTTCACGCGGCTCGAAATCCTATATTGATCTTGCCGCCGAATTGATGAAAAATTGAGAAGGAGGTAGGAAAATGGCTGAAAAGGGCCTGGGCGCGGGACTTGGCGCGCTTCTTGGCGAAGCCGCGCTCGAAGACAACGCAGCGGACTTTTTGTTTATTCCAATATCAAAGGTCGAAACGGCGCCGAACCAACCAAGAAAGCTGTTCGATGAGGTTTTGCTGCGTGAACTTGCGGATTCAATAGCGGAGCACGGAATAATACAGCCGTTGACTGTAAGAAAGCTTTCATCGGGGTACTATCAGATAATTGCAGGGGAACGCCGCTGGCGTGCGGCGCGCATGGCCGGACTTACAGAAGTACCGGTGAGAATAATAGAAGCTGATGACAAAAAAGCAATGGAGCTTGCTTTGGTTGAGAACCTGCAAAGGTCGGACCTTAATCCTATAGAAGAAGCCGAGGGATATCGAGCTCTGATGGATGAGTATGGCTTTACTCAGGAACAGGTATCCGAACGCGTTGGGGTGTCGAGGCCTTCAGTTGCAAATGCACTGAGGCTGCTGTCGCTTCCCGAATCAGTAAAATCCTTTCTGGAAATCGGAGAGCTGACTCCGGGACACGCGAGGGCGATATTGCAGCTTAAAAGCTCGGCAGAACAGGATAAATTCGCAAGCCTTATAGTCAGAGAGGGCTTGTCGGTAAGAAAGGCGGAGGCGCTTGGTGCCAAGCTGGCAAAGGAAAAGACTCAAAAGGAAAAGAAAGAAACAAAATTCGAGGTAAATTATATTTCCGAAGTCGAAAAGCAGCTTACAGATTGCCTGGGACGCCGTGTGAAGGTGGTCGGAGGACAAAAAAAAGGCAAAATTGAAATCGAATATTATGGTGACGAGGATATGCAAACAGTAATTGATTTGCTTTCGTCACTTGGAAAATAGGAAGGAACGAGAAAAATGCTTGATATTAAGCTCATAAGAGAAAATCCCGATAAGGTAAAGGCGGGACTCATCGCAAAGGAGGTCGATTGCACAAAGGAAATCGACCGAATTTTGGCGCTTGATACGCTCCGCCGCGAAGCAATTTTTGCGACGGAAAATCTGAAGGCCGAGCAGAATAAGGTTACGAAGCAGATCCCAGAGCTAAAAAAAGCGGGAGCTGACACCACGGCCGTGTTTGCCGAAATGAACAAGCTTAAGGAATCTATAAAGGAAAATGACACAAAGCTGCGTGAAATCGAGGAAGAGTATAAAACCTTGATGCTCTCGCTTCCAAACCTTCCAGACGAAGATCTTAAGCCGGGCGGTAAGGAAAACAACGAACCGATCCGCTATTACGGGGAGCCTCACAAGTTCGATTTTGAACCTAAAAACCACGTTGATCTCTGCACCGGCCTCGGACTTATAGATTATGCACGCGGCGCAAAGCTGTCGGGAAGCGGATTCTGGGTATACCGTGGTCTAGGTGCGAGGCTTGAATGGGCGCTTTTGAACTACTTTATAGATACGCATATTGCGGATGGCTACGAGCTTGTGCTTGTACCTCATATGCTTGGCTACGAGGCCGGTCTTACGGCCGGACAATTCCCCAAGTTTGAGGAAGACGTATATTGGCTCCAGTCTTCCGAGGATTCACAGCGCCGTTTTATGCTTCCAACTGCCGAAACTGCGCTTGTGAGCCTGCATAGGGATGAAATCCTGACCGAGGCCGAGCTGCCGCGCAAGTATATTTCATATACGCCGTGCTTCCGCCGCGAGGCCGGCAGTTATCGCGCCGACGAGCGCGGCATGGTCAGAGGACATCAGTTCAATAAGGTGGAAATGGTGCAGTATACAAAGCCAGAGGATTCGGACGCGGCATTTGAGGAGCTTGTAGGGAAGGCAGAGGCTCTCGTCAAGGGTCTGGGCTTCCATTTCCGCACGGTTAAGCTTGCAGCGGGAGATTGCTCTGCTTCAATGGCGAGGACGTATGATATTGAAATTCACATTCCCTCGATGAACGGTTATAAAGAGGTTTCATCGGTTTCTAACGCGAGAGATTACCAGGCAAGGCGCGGAAATATACGCTTTAAGCGCAATGAAGGCGGTAAGACCGAGTATGTTCACACACTAAACGGATCCGGACTCGCGACAAGCCGAATCCTGCCTGCAGTAGTTGAGCAGAATCAGAGAAAAGACGGGAGCATAGTCGTACCAGAGGTTTTAAGAAAGTACCTGGGAGGAATTGAAATAATAGGAAAATAAAAACTGTCAAAAATCGCGGAAAATAAGGGGTAATATTATGGTAACAATTTTTAACAGAAAACTGTTATACAAAAGTACTTCGCAAAATGAAATTGACCGCGTTAAAAAGACACTGTATAAAAATGCCATAGAATTTGCAGAACGCACAAGGCTGGCCAAATCAGATATACTAAAATGCATTTATGTACTTCGCAGAGATTGGGTTACGGCGATTAGCTTGACAAATGTAGGCGCAAAAAGCAAAGAAAAGAGGATCATATGGGCGAAAAAAAGAAGATATCCGGTATAGCCCGGGAGTTCCGGGCCTTCGCTATGCGGGGCAACGTCGTGGATCTAGCGGTGGGAGTTATTGTCGGCGGAGCATTCGGGAAAATAACCGCTTCATTAGTTAACGATGTATTGATGCCGTTTATAGGCATGTTCCTCGGCGGTGTGGATTTTACAAAGCTGGCTATCAGGCTCCCTGATTTCTTCGGTTCCGGCAAGGAAAATTACATGAAAATCGGCGCATTTATTGGAACAATAATCGACTTTTTGATCATTGCTTTTGTTGTCTTTATTATGGTGAAAGCAATAAACAGGCTGAAATCGCTGCAGGACCGGAAGAATGCGGCTTCCGCCGCGCCTCCAGCGCCTCCTGAACCGAGCAACGAAGAAAAACTGCTTATAGAAATCCGCGATTTATTAAAGGAAAAAAGGACTTGATTTATGCGCAATATTTTGCTGGATGGAGCCGAACGCTTTGGAATTAGTTTATCGGATACAGGTTTGGAGCAGCTTGAGCGTTTTGCCCAAATATTGGAAGAAGAAAATAAAAAGATGAACCTGACTGCGGTAACGGGATCGGAAGAAATTGCGCAGCGTCATTTTCTGGACAGCCTGGGCGTTCTTTGCGCTGCTGGAGATTCGATAAAAAACGCGAGTGTTATCGATATCGGGAGCGGACCGGGTTTTCCGGGTGTTCCCATGAAGATTGCAGAGCCGTCCATAAGGCTTACAGCGGTTGACAGCACTGAAAAAAGGGTGGCGTTCCTACAAAGACTTTTTGAATCGCTCAATATAACCGGGGCATATGGCGTTGCCGCCCGAGCCGAGGAGCTAGCAAATAATGAAAGCTACCGCGAGAGCTTTGATTTTGCGGTATCCAGAGCAGTGGCCAGATTGAATGTTCTTTCTGAGCTTTGCCTGCCATATGTGAAGGTCGGAGGCTGGTTCCTTGCGATGAAAACCGCAGCGTGCGGAGAAGAGGTTGACGAATCGGCCCGCGCCATTGCCGAGCTTGGAGGACAGCTCGACGGTTTCTTCGACTATGAAATAATGGGGGCAATACACAGGATCGTCCGAATAAAAAAAGTCGCGCATACGCCCGCAAAGTACCCGCGGCGCTTTGCAAAGATACAAAAGCAGCCATTATAGTCAGCGCTTGCTTGAAAAATAGGTAGTTTTTTTAGATTGTATAGTATTGCCGAAAAAGCCGCTTATTGACTATTAAATGTATATAATATAGAATTAAGCCCGGTCAAACAACGCTGACCTTATTTCTCTTGGAGGGATGCTTAATGAAAGTAAATTTTACTGAGACAGTTTTGCGCGACGCGAACCAATCGCTGATAGCAACGAGAATGCCTATCAGCGTTTTTGAGCCTATTCTCGAGACTATGGACAAGGCCGGATACTACTCTGTTGAGTGCTGGGGTGGCGCTACGTTTGACTCCTGCCTGCGTTATCTTAACGAAGACCCATGGGAGCGACTGCGCCGCATTAAGGCCAAGATGCCTAATACAAAGCTGCAGATGCTGCTGCGCGGACAAAATCTGCTCGGCTATAAGCATTATCCGGACGACGTGGTACGCAAGTTTGTACAGCATTCCATTTCAAACGGCATTGACATCGTACGCATTTTCGACGCGCTAAACGATATCAGAAACATCGAAGTCGCGGTTGACGAAACCTTAAAGTGCGGCGCTCATGCTTCCGCCGCCATTTCATATACTACCAGCCCAGTGCATACGCTTGATAAGTTCGCGCAACTCTGCAAAGATATGCAAAGCATGGGAGTTCAATCAATCTGCATCAAGGATATGGCCGGAGTAATGAGCCCCAAGGAGGCTTATGATCTTGTCAGCGCTATCAAAGACAAGGTAGACCTTCCGCTTGTGCTCCATACTCACTGTACCACCGGCCTTGCCTTTATGACATATCTCAAGGGCATTGAGGCTGGCGCGGACGTTATCGATACTGCGACATCCGTTTTCTCCGGCGGCACATCCCAGCCCGCTACCGAAACGCTTTACTACGCACTCGACCAGCTCGGCTATGAAACCGACCTGAAGCACGACGTACTGAAGCAGGTAAACGACTTCTTCAAGCCCTATTTTGCTGAGTGCCTTGAGTCCGGACTTCTCGACCCGACGGTTATGGGAACCGCCACCGAAGCCCTTGACTATAAAATCCCCGGAGGCATGCTTTCAAACCTTATTTCACAGCTTAAGGCTCAGAACGCCATCGACCGTTTACCCGAAGTGCTTGAAGAGACGCCGAGAGTCAGAAAGGACATGGGCTATCCGCCGCTTGTAACCCCGCTGAGCCAGATGGTCGGCGTCCAGGCCGCGACAAACGTGCTTCTCGGAGAGCGCTACAAGAGCATAGGCAAGGAAATCAAGGCATATGTAAAGGGTGAATACGGTAGAGCGCCCGGCGAAATAGACGATGATCTGAAGAAGAAGATTCTGGGAAGTGAAAAGGCGATAGAGTGCCGCCCCGCCGATCTGCTCAAGCCCGAGTTTGAGAAGACGAAAGCGATGCTTGGTTCAAAAGCAGATAACGACGAGGATGTGCTGAGCTATATCGCCTTCCCACAGGTTGCAGAAAAGTTCTTTGCCGACCGCGAAAAGAGAAGAGAAAACATAGTAAGGTATTCTATCGAGCCTATTGAATGATGGAGGTTTCAAGATGCTGACAAGTAATAGAATTTTAAAGTCTCCCGACACGGCATCTTCAGGTACGCCGGCCAGGACTCTGCAGGCGGTAGTAGGACGCCGCAGAGACCTTACACCCGCAAAGGGCTCCTGCGGAAACATCAATATCACCAATGTGCCGCCGAAAATTGCGGCTATGCTTATGGCGATTGTGGCGGACGAAATGAAAGTGCCGCTAAACGAACTTAGATTTATTTCTATAAAACAGAAAGGTTCTTGCTAAGCAAGGGTAACGGTGATAAAAATGAGATATAAGGTTACGCTTAACGGAAAGATATATGAAATCGAAGTAGAACGCGGAACGGCTATTCTTGCTGAAGAGTACGACGCACCCGTTACTGCGGCAGTACCCGCCCAGAAAGCGGCAGCGCCCATCCCTGCCCCCGCACCGAAGCCTGTACCCAAGCCTGCTGTGGCACCGGTTCCCGCGCCCGCTCCTGCACCAGCAATATCCTCAACCGGCGGCGAGACTGTCAAGGCCCCTCTGCCCGGAACGGTTCTCAGCGTAAAGACAGAGGTTGGCGCTACAGTTAAGGCCGGAGATGTTATTCTTATCCTCGAAGCTATGAAGATGGAAAACGAGATTGTCGCTCCCTGCGCCGGAACGATTGCACAGATTGTTGCGGCACCGGGTCAGGCTGTCAACACCGGCGATGCGCTGCTGGTTATCAAGTAAGAAAAGTATAAACTGGGGGCATAGCAGCAAATCGCTGCTATGCCCCTTGAATTATTTGCTCATTTGCTAGACTAATTTGCTGCCGAAGTGCCTTTAACGTTATTTGCTATAACGCTGTCTATTGATTCAAGGTTTTTATTACTAAACTCTTTAGCAATTTCATCCTCTTCCACGTTAAACTTAACTTTATTATTATCTATTTTACCGATTCCTTGATATCCGCCCAATAATGTCCCTCATTTGAAAGCCTTAGAAACATAAGATAGTTCCGGCCTTTTTCCAACAAAGGAGCTTCAATAAATGCTTTTGTTTTTTAAGTTATTCATTTCTCCGCCGGTTTGAAGAAGCTTAATTGAATCCCCTTTATTGACTTGTTATATTATGGTTATGATTCAAACATTGGGGTTTTTATTATATAAAAAATGTTATGTATTCATATTTGAAAATACAGCTAATTTGTGCTATAATATGTTAAACTTTCTAAGGAGCCATACCGATGAAGATACAGGAATCGGCAGAAAACTATCTTGAGACTATACTGATTCTAAGTAAAAGAAAGCCTACGGTTCGCTCAATCGACATCGCGGAGGAGCTTAAGTTTACAAAGGCGAGCATAAGCATCGCTATGAAACGCTTAAGGGAAAACGGCTATATTCAGGTTGACGGCGAAGGCTATATTAACCTGACGGAAGCGGGAGAAAAAATAGCGCTCAGTATGTACGAGCGGCATAATGTTCTGTCTGACTGGCTCATATCCATCGGCGTAGACAGCAAGACTGCCGCTGAAGACGCCTGCCGCATAGAGCACGTCATCAGTCAGCAGACATTTGAAAAAATCCGCAATGCAGTTAAGTAACACTAATAAATAAACGAAGGCGCTTTTCCCAAAGAGGGAAAAGCGCCAATGCTTTTTACCAGCCAATTGTTATCTCTTCGGCAGATACTCCGCCGGGTTGACGCGATTGCCTTCCAGCGTCATCTCGAAATGCAGATGGGGTTCGGTGCCAGCCTCGGATACGGTAGTTTCGCCTACCTTACCTATAACCTCTCCCGACTTCACATTATCGCCCACAGATACGTTAACAGCGGTGTTCAGATTTGCGTAAATACTCTTAAGGCCGCCGCTGTGTTCTATAATAATGGTTGTGCCAAGCATCCCGCCGTTTTCAATACCCGCTACCTTGCCATCCGCACAGGAAACCACATCGGTTCCGATATCACACTTTATATCGACACCCGAATGTGTGCGCCAGTCCGCCATCGTAGGGTTGTAAATAAGCGCATCGACGGAATAGGGCGTCGATATGTCCCCGTTAACCGGCCATATGAAAGAAACCGGGTTCTGCGGATTTTTGCTGGGCGAGGGTGTTATTACGGGCTTAACGCTTGCGCTTGCACTTGCACTTGGTACAGGCGTCTGGGGCTTAAATACTACGTCTTCTTTGTTGTCGGGAATCCGAGCCGTGACTCCCATTCCGGTATTATCGGCGCTTCTGAGAACAGCCCAGGTGCCGATACCTACCGCAATCACGCATATAATCAGGGCTATGTAGAAGCCCTTACCTTCGGCAATGCGTGAGAAAAAACCTTTCTTTTTCAAAAAAACACCTCCAAAAAAGCTCTCTGCCGCAATTCTTGACGACAAAGAGCTTTTTTATACAGCGTTTTTGGAAAAATTTTCAATTTACTCTTCCGATGCTGAAGAAGGCCTCGTTTCCGGGATACTGAGCCGCATCGAAAAGCTCGTCCTCGATACGAAGGAGGCGGTTGTACTTTGCTACGCGGTCACTTCTTGAGGGTGCGCCGGTTTTAATCTGCCCGGCGTTGACCGCGACGCATACGTCGGCAAGGGTAGTATCCTCGGTTTCGCCGCTGCGGTGAGAAATGATGGCGGTATAACCGGCGCGGTGAGCCATCTGAATCGTATTGAGCGTCTCGGTGAGCGTGCCTATCTGATTCAGCTTAATCAGTATTGAATTTGTAACTCCGAGCTTAATGCCCTTGCTGAGCCTTTCGACGTTTGTGACAAAGAGGTCGTCGCCGACAATCTGAATCTGTCCGCCGAGCTCGTCGGTCAGCAGCTTCCAGCCCTCCCAGTCGTCCTCGGCCATGCCGTCCTCAATAGAAATAATCGGGTATTTGTTAACATAATCTTTATACATTGCAACCATTTCAGCACGGGAGAGCTTTTTCTTTGACTTCGGCATCAGATAGTATCCGCCGTCCTCGTTTACAAACCACTCGGAAACCGCGGGGTCCATTGCGATTTTGAAGTCGATGCCTGGCTTGTAGCCGGCCTTTTCGATAGCGGTAACAAGAGCCATCAGCGCGTCCTCGTCCTTAGCCAGGTTCGGAGCGTAGCCCCCCTCGTCGCCAACGCCGGCAGAGGGGGCGACTTTTTTCAAGGTGTGGAACACTTCGGAGCACATGCGCAGCGCTTCGCGAAAATTGGGAGCGGACACGGGCATTATCATAAACTCCTGAATATCGACATTATTG
>JAJUHS010000046.1 GCA_029267755.1 Clostridiales bacterium | reverse complement strand
TTAAGATGATAAAAGCTCTCGCCGCTCCGTACGTTGGTCTCAGCTTCATGCCCACCGGCGGCATAGACGCGGGAAATGTGCGCGACTACCTTAAGTACGACCGCATCGCAGCCTGCGGCGGCAGCTGGATGGTTAAGACCGGCCTCGTAAGAGACGGCAAATTTGACGAGATTGAGAAGCTCGCAAGAGAAGCATCCGGCATTGTTCGCGAGATAAGAGGTTGAAAGGAGAAAGAAAAAATGAGAAAAAGAGTTGTCACATTCGGAGAACTAATGCTCCGCTTGGCCCCGGAGGGATATTACCGATTCGTTCAGGCGGACAGGCTCGGCGCCACCTTCGGAGGCGGAGAGGCCAATGTTGCGGTTTCGCTCGCAAACTACGGCTTTGACGCGGCTTTTGTCACAAAGCTCCCGAAGCATGAGATCGGCCAGGCTGCGGTCAACTCGCTTCGCCGCTACGGGGTAGATACCTCCCTCATTGTGCGTGGCGGGGACAGGATAGGCATATACTATCTTGAAAAAGGCGCTTCTCAGCGCCCCTCCAAGGTCATCTACGACCGTGCCGGCTCATCTATCTGGACTGCCGACAGCTCTGATTTCGATTGGGAAAAGATATTTGACGGTGCCAACTGGTTCCATTTCACCGGCATCACCCCAGCGCTGAACGACGGCGTAGCCGCTATTTGCCTTGAGGCCTGCAGGACCGCAAAGAAACTTGGTGTCAAGGTTTCCTGCGACCTAAACTACAGGAATAAGCTCTGGAGCCGCGAAAAGGCAAATGCGACAATGAGCGAGCTGTGCAGGCACGTTGACGTATGCATCGCCAATGAGGAGGATGCCGCCGATGTCTTCGGCATCCATGCGGAGAATACAAATGTTACCGCAGGCGAGGTGAGCCGCGAAGGCTACAAGGAAGTTGCCCGAAAGCTCCGCGGGCGCTTTGGCTTTGAGGCAGTGGCAATAACTCTCCGCGAGTCCGTTAACGCCAACATCAACAACTGGTCCGCCATGCTCTGCACAGGCAACGATTGCTGGTTCAGCAGGAAGTACCAGATGCAGATTGTTGACCGCGTGGGCGGCGGCGACAGCTTCGGCGGCGCTCTGATTGCCGCAATGCTCATGGACTATCCCCCGCAGCAGGCTATCGAGTTTGCGGTAGCTGCGTCTTGCCTTAAGCACTCCATCGAGGGCGACTACAACATGGTGTCGCTCGACGAGGTGCAAAAGCTCGCGGGCGGCGACGGTTCCGGCAGAGTGCAGAGGTAATATATGAAGGCATTTATGGATAGGGATTTCCTGCTTTCCACAGATATTGCAAAGCGCCTCTTTCACGATTTCGCGAAGGAGCTGCCGAGGCCATTATCGCTGGCCAGACTGGATCTTGAGGATGGAAAATGCCGGGTTGACGAGATCAATGTCCAAGAAAGGCTGCTCTCCAGACAATTCTGCGCGTGAAGGCTTCTTCGGGCGGATAAAAAATGAGATGTTTTATTACTGGTCATGGCGTTTCTATCGATCAGTTCATCGAAGAACTTGACCAAAATCTCAGGTGGTATAATGAGAATGGGTTAGGCTTAAATATGCTGCCATGAATCTGAAAAAGCTGGCAACATGGGCTTGGGAAAGACCCTTGTTTTCTCGATTTTGGCTCATTTTTGCATCCAATACGCAAAGAACCGCAGTTTTCGCAAGCTGAAAACTGCGGTTCTTTGACAGTCCGAGGCATCATATAGTTCCACTATATAATGCTTAAAATTCTCATCATATTGCTTTCTTGCTGTATCAGACATATTTTTATTCTCCGTTTGATTCTATTATATTGCTTTCCGGAGTTTTGTCTGTATAAATATTCCTGATTTTATAAGAGATAACTCAAGTATGGCAAAACCTCTTTCATGCAAACGGATTTTCGGTGGGATAAGGAAGTGTCTTTGGCTGATTATATGCAATATCTTCGACTCCTAGGAATTTAAAAACCTCGAACAACGTTTTTCCGCAATGTGCGAAAGCGACCGCGCCGTGGTGCGGATACCGTTTCTGGATCAGAACATGGCGGTAGAATCGGCCCATTTCCGGAATTGCAAATACCCCGATCCCGCCGAAGCTGCCGGTATCGACAGGCAGGACTTCGCCCTCGGCTATGTAAGAACGCAAAACTCCTTCGCTGTCGCACTGCAGGCGGTAGAAGGTAATCTTGCTCGCGGCTATATCGCCCTCAAGCGTACCCCTTGTAAAGTCAGGATCGCTCCCTTCGGGTTCAAGAGTGCGGTGCTGAATGAGCTGATACTTTACAGCGCGGTTGGGGTTCATCTTGCATGACGGTGTATTGCCGCAGTGGAAGCCCATAAAAGTATCCGTGAGCTTGTAATCATATTTCCCCGCAATAGTGTCGTCAAACAGTGATTTAGGTACACTGTTGTTGATATCAAGCAGCGTAACCGCGTCTGCAGTGACGCAGGCTCCAATGTATTCCGAGAGCGCACCATATATGTCTACCTCGCAGGCCACAGGAATTCCGCGGGAAGCAAGGCGGCTGTTGACATAGCAGGGTACAAAACCGAACTGCGACGGGAATGAGGGCCAGCATTTATTTGCGAAAACTACATACTGCCTGCTGCCTTTATGTGCCTCTGCCCAATCCAATAGCGTCAGCTCAAACTGGGCCATGCGAATATTAAGGTCTGAGTAGTATCTGCCTTCGCCCATTTCCTCCGCCATCTCTGCGCAGACATCCTGTATACGCTTGTCGCCGGCGTGTGCCTTATAGCTCACGAGCAGGTCAAGTTCGGAATTTTCCTCTATCTCCACACCGAGCTCATAAAGTCCTTTTATCGGTGCATTGCAGGCAAAGAAATCCTGTGGGCGAGGCCCGAAGGTGATGATTTTAAGGTTTTTTACACCGATTACGGCGCGGGCTATGGGGACGAACTCCGCTATCATATCGGCAATGTCGGATGCAGTGCCAACAGGATACTCAGGTATATAGCCCTTCAGATGGCGCATACCCAGATTATATGAGCAGTTGAGCATTCCGCAGTAAGCGTCGCCTCGGCCATCTATAAGGTCGCCGTCGCCCTCGGCCGCCGCGACAAACATGCATGGGCCGTGAAAATACTTGGTAATAAGCGTTTCTGGAGTTTCGGGGCCGAAATTGCCGAGAAATACTACCAGAGCGTTGCATCCGGCTTTATTGACTTCCTCAACTGCGGCAAGCATATCCGTTTCGTTTTCAACCGTAGTCTTGGCTTCATAAATGTTTATCTTTTTTTCGGAGCAGCACGCCGCTATTGCCTCACGCCGCCTGACGGAAAGCCCTATCGGGAAGCAGTCGCGGGAAACCGCAACGATACCCAGTTTTACTTCGGGAATATTTTTCATTTTGCATATCCTCCTATAACGATCCTGCTAAATCAATATTTATGCCTTCAAGCCCTATGTATGCGCCGAGCTTAGCCTCCCCGGACTCGGGATGAGCAATAAGCCACTTGTTATTTGCCCAGAGCATTTTGTCCTCATTTGTAACTGATCTTATCTCAGGTTTTTCCGTGTTTGTCCCCCTGGGCAGCATAACCATAACGCGAAAACCCTTTTGCGGATCGGTATGGCATGGTGCGTAATGCAAGGTAGTAGCATACAACTCCACAACTACGCCCGCCGGTACTAGAAAGGCCCTGACCTTTTTCGTATCCAACTTCCAATTTTCGATCTCGGAAACCTTTGCCAAAAGCAGAACAAAATCCTCCGTACCGAGCAGCACCTCGCTGCTCTTATGGTACTCAAGGCAATTGAGCCCGGTATTGCGTCCATTGCACCAGCCAAACTGAACCGGCAGGCCGCCAAAAGCGCTTTTTCCGAAAGCTTCGGCGGAGGGCAGGGATTTAAGGGCATCTTCCTCCGGAACATAGACGCAGTCTTCGGGCAACGGCGTCGATGACTCAAGCGCCGAAAGAATATCGCTTATATCGTAACCCTTTATTACTTTACCATAAGAATTAAATTCCGGGTCGGTTACTTCATATACCTTCATAAAAACTACCTCTCTAACGAGATTTAAGCAAAGGTTGTATAATGGTAAGGAGTATTTATTATTCATCTACATTGTTTTGAATCTCGGGCATCTCCGCTGCTTTAAGTGCCTTTTTATATTCCTTCCACGCATATACGAAAAAGGCAGAGGCAACTCCTACAAATAATATGCAGATAAATATTACTAATTGGGTGGATATCGGACTTCCACCTTTCAGCATTCCCGAAAGAACCCTCCACGCGAGGTAGACTATGTACACCGAGATTGCCGCCCGCATGCAAAGGCGGGTAACGGCCTTTGCCATAAGTGCGCTGTCATATTCCCTTTTTTCTCTATGTCTCAGCACAATTTTATCCCCAGTTCAAGCTATAAAGTTTTGAAAATCGGCTTCATTGCGGGATAAAGGCTTTTAAACACCCTATACCGCGATTCATAACGCGCCGCGATTTCGGGGTCAGGCTTTACCGCCGATGAAACCTTTACGAGCTTTCCGCATGCTTCAGCCACGGAAGGAAACTCTCCGCAGGCCACGGCGGCAAGTATGGCACCTCCGTATCCCGGGCCTTCTTCCGTCACGACAGATTGCAGTTCAAGGTTAAGCACATTTGAAATTATTTCTTTCCAAATCCCGCTTCTGGCTCCGCCGCCGCATACTTTGCTGCTTTGGATTTCAAGCCCAAGCCCGCGGGCGACCTCAAGCGAATCGCGTAGTCCGAAAGCTACTCCCTCAAGGACAGCCTGTGTCATGTCTGCGCGCGTAGAATCCATCGACAACCCCACAAAAGCGCCCCGAGCCGACGAATCGTTATATGGCGAACGTTCTCCCATCAGATACGGCATAAAATAAATGCCGTTTTGCCCGAGCCTTCTCCTTATTATTGACGACTGTTCTTCCTCGTATTTTACAGTCGACATAATTTCCTCCATCCACCATTTCAGGCAGGATGCCGCCGAGAGCATAACACCCATCAGATGATAGTTTCCGTCGGCGTGAGCGAAGGCGTGCAGGGCATTGTTGCTGTCAACGCTGAACTTTTCGCTGGAAATAAAGATAGTACCGGAAGTCCCCAGCGAAATGTTGCAGCGGCCGTCCCCGACAGTTGCGGTGCCGACTGCCGCCGCCGCGTTGTCTCCCGCGCCCGCGGCTATTTTGACATCCTGTCTAAGGCCCAGCTTTTCGGCTATTTCAGCTTTGAGTGTGCCAACGGTTTCATAGCTTTCATAGAGGCGCGGCAGCCACGATTCTTTTACGCCACAAATTTCCATCATTTCGCGGCTCCAGCATTTGTGCTCAACATCGAGCAGCAGAGTGCCCGATGCGTCCGAATAATCGCTGCAGTGGACGCCCGATAGCATATAATTCAGATAATCCTTCGGAAGCATGATCTTATCTATGCGCTTAAAAAGCTCCGGCTCATGCTTTTTCATCCAAAGCAGTTTCGGTGCGGTAAATCCCGCGAACGCAATATTGGCAGTCAGCTTTGAAAGCTTCCCTTTTCCGACTTCCGCATTCAGGTATTCCGTTTCTTCGGCCGTCCGACCGTCGTTCCAGAGTATGGCTGGCCGCAGAACGCGGCCATCTTTATCAAGCGCCACAAGGCCGTGCATCTGCCCTCCGACTCCGATACCCTTTATCTGGGATTTGTCAAAGCCTGCGGTTAACTCAATAATTCCCGCAACCGTTTCGCGAAGCCAATCCTCCGGATCCTGCTCCGACCAGCCGGGACGCGGATACGAAACGGGGTACGAACGCGATACGATTTTAAGTATCCCGCCCTCGCCGTCCATCAGCAGGAGCTTGACCGCCGAGGTACCCAAATCAATTCCAATAAACACGGTCAAAAACCTCCATCAAAATATGTGCCAAACGAAAGAGATCCTTTCAGCCGCTTCAATATCTCGCCTAAGCTTTTCCGGTCTTGTGGTTTGACACCACGTCGAATACAACGGCAATGAGAAGCACTATTCCTTTAATTACATACTGCCAGTTGTTATCAAGGCCGTAAATCGACATGCCCTGGTTAATTACGCCAAGCAAGATTGCGCCGACGACGATCCCGGGCACCGTACCCGTTCCGCCGTATGCGGACGCACCGCCGATAAAGCAGGCGCCAATGGCGTCCATTTCATAGCTGAGGCCCGTATCTCCGCTGACAGAGCCGATTCTCGCCGCCATCAAAAGTCCGGAAAAGCCAGCTAGTATACTCATTGAGCAGTAAGCCGCGAAATAAACCTTTCTCGTGTCTATGCCGGAAAGCTTTGTGGCTTTTTCATTTCCGCCAACAGCGTAAAAATACCGCCCGAAGGCTGTTTTTGAAGTGATAAAGGTATAGAGAAGAACAACGAGCAAAATCCAGAGCAGCATAACGGGAATACCCTTGTAATGCGCAAGCTCCCAGCAGTAGGCGATTATGAGCACATCTATCGCTGCGATCTGACCGTATGCGATAGAAGCCGGAGTAAGTTCATATCCCTTTCTTGCCTTGTTTGCGCGGCTGAACGTTGTAAAAACTACTATTGCCACCGCAACTATAATGCCAACAATAAAAGCAGACCAATAAACATCCTTATCTATTGCCGGAACCTGTATGTAGGAGGTAAAAATGTTAAGGAAGGTCTTGTCTTGTATATTGACCGTTTTCGAGTCCAGAAGCACACGTCCAAGACCACGGAAAAGGAACATGCCGGCAAGCGTTGCAATAAAAGGCGGAATATGAATATTGCCGATCCAGAAGCCCTGCCATGCGCCTATGGCGGCCGAAATCAGCAGGCATATTACTATGGTTAGTATCGGGTTCATATTCAGCTTGCTCATCAGCTGCGCCGCGATGGCGGCGACAAGGCAGAGTACGGAACCAACCGAGAGATCAACGTTTCCTCCGGTCAGGATGCACAGCAGCATGCCGCAGGCCATAACCAAAACATAAGAGTTTTGTAGAAGAAGGTTGGATATATTCTGCGGATAAAGAAGCCGCCCTCGGGTCAGAAGTGTAAAGAATACAAAAACTACCACCAGGGCTATTGTCATTGTATACTTTTTCAGTAATGAAGAAGTCTTTGTTGAAGATGTCTTTATTGAAGTCCCTTTCACAGGCTTACGCCCCCTTGCACTCTTCTATGGCTTTCTTTTTGTCAGATCTGAGAATCGCTTCCATGATTAATTCCTGTGTCGCGTCTGCGGCATCCATTTCTGCGACCAGCTCTCCCTCGTTCATTACATAGATGCGGTCGCACATACCCAAAAGCTCGGGCAGCTCGGAAGAAATCATGACAATGGATTTTCCCTGCATAGCAAGATCGTTCATAATACAGTAAATCTCATATTTTGCTCCGACATCGATGCCTCTTGTCGGCTCATCCATAATAAGTACATCGGCATCGGCAAACATCCATTTCGAAAACAGCACCTTCTGCTGGTTGCCGCCGCTGAGGTTGTTCACATTCTGCTGAATCGTGGGCGTTTTTATACGCAGTTTTTCCTTGTATGTCTCCGCGACACGATTTTCTTTATTAACGTCTATGATACCGTGGCGGCTCACCTTTTCAAGCCGCGCCATCGTATTGTTTCGCGCGACTGTGTCGATCAAAATAAGGCCGTTTTCCTTTCTGTCCTCGGTCAGATAGGCGATTCCTGCTTCTATCGCCTCGCGCTCATTTTTTAGCTTTACCTCTTTGCCGTTTACCTTAAGCGTACCGGTAATTGCGGTACCGTAGCTTCTTCCGAATATCGACCTTGCAAGCTCCGTCCTCCCCGCACCCTGTAGGCCTGAAAAGCCGACTATTTCGCCTTTTTTAACATAAAAGGATACGTTGTTTACAACACGTTTCTCGGTGTAAACAGGGTGACAAACGCACCAATTTTCAACGCAGAGGCTTTGTTCGGAGCTTATTTTTCGTTCACGCTTGGGATATCTGTCTGTTATCTCACGGCCGACCATACCGCGTATGATACGGTATTCGTCTATATCCCGCCCGCTGTTATCAATTGTTTCAATTGTCGATCCATCCCGTAAGACGGTTATTTTATCTGCAACATAAGAGATTTCGGAAAGCTTGTGTGAAATGATAATCGAGGTCATTCCCTGCTTCTTGAAGTCCAAAAGCATATTAAGCAGCATCTTGGATTCTTCCTCATTAAGAGATGAAGTAGGTTCGTCCAAAATCAGAAGCTTTACATTTTTTGAAAGCGCCTTTGCGATTTCTACAAGCTGCTGCTTTCCGGTACCTATGTCTTTTACAAGTGTTGTCGGCGAGTCCTTCAGTCCCACCTGTCTCATCAGCCTTGCGGCCTGGCTGTAGGTTTCGTCCCAGTCAATTCCAAAGCGTCCCCTGCGCTCGTTGCCGAGAAACATGTTTTCGCCGATTGAAAGCTCCGAAACAAGCGCAAGTTCCTGATGAATTATTACTATTCCCAGCTTCTCGCTTTCTCGGACGCTTTTAAACCTGCATTCATGCCCGTCATACAAAATATTGCCATCGTAATTACCGTGCGGTATTGTTCCGCTAAGGATATTCATAAGCGTTGATTTCCCGGCTCCGTTTTCTCCGACCAGAGCGTGGATACTCCCTCGCTCTACGGTAAGGTTCACATTATCGAGAGCCTTAACGCCCGGATATAGTTTCGTGATGTTTTTCATCACCAGAATATTGTCTGCCAATCCAATGCCTCCATTCGCTGTACAGGCTTTCGCAGTGTATAATCTTAATCAAAGATGGGCGGAGACCATGCCCCGCCCATCCAGCGCTTTATGCCACTTATGTATGGGCTATATTGCCGCCTTATGTTTAGCCGACAGCCTTCGGATAGCCGTTGGCGCCCATAGTGTAGTAACCGGTATCAACAAGCTCCTTTTTCAGATTGTCTTTTGTAACAACAGTCGGAACAAGCAGATAGGAAGGAACGATTCCGTTGTTGTTGTTATAAGTTTTCGTGTCATATGTACAAGCAAACTTCCACCCGGATTTGGAAATAAGTGTTCCGTCGGGTTTCTCGCCCTTCAGTATGGCAAGACCGAGGTCAACTGTTACGACGGCTTCATTTGCAACGGCTTTGTAGACGGTCATCGTCTGTTTTCCGTCGATTATGTTTGCGAGGTTCGCTTCGTCGCCGTCCTGTCCGGTTATGATAACTTTATTTTTGCCTGCATAGTCAGAGGAAATAGCTTTTGTCACACCCAAGGCTGTGGAGTCGTTGGAGCAGAGCGCAACGTCAAGCTGAGTGCCCTTTGAATAGTAAGAAGCGAGAATGTTCTGCATGCGGTTCATGGCCTTATCGGTAAGCCACTGCGCCGTGGAGCACTCCTGGAACTTTATCTGTCCCGACGGAACCTTAAGTATGCCGGCTTCGATATAGGGTTTAATAACATCATAGGCTCCGTTATAGAAGAACGTTGCGTTATTATCTGCGGGGTCGCCTGCGGTAAGCTCAATATTATAGGATTTTGATTTGTCATCCAGCTTAAGGCCAAGCGTATCAACAACAAACTGGCCCTGCAGCTTTCCGACAGTATAGTTGTCGAACGATACATAATAGGAAACGGCGTTGGTATTCATGATAAGGCGGTCATAAGCGATAACGGGAATCTTTGCATCGGCAGCGCTCTTCAGGACATTTGAGAGAGATGTGCCGTCAATCGCAACAATTACGAGGAGATTAACCTTGTCGGCTATGAGGTTTTCAATGTCGTTGACCTGCTGGGTAACATTGTTGTTTGAGTAAACAAGGCTTACTTTGTAGCCCTTGCTCTCAAACTGCTTCTGGAGGAACGCACCGTCACGGTTCCAGCGTTCAAGCGACTTTGTGGGCATTGCTATGCCTATCTTGCCGGTGGTAGCAGGTGCTTTTGATGCGGCGGCCGTAGGAGCGGCCGAATTAGTAGCGGGTGCTGAATTACAGGCTGCAAGTGAAAACGCAAGAACAATTACGAGAAGAATTGCAAGTACTTTTTTCATTTTTTTGCCCTCCTATAATTATGTTTAAGCTATTTGTTACGCCAATGTTAAGCAAATGCCTTTTATAAAATTATTTTACAAAAGGTGATGGTATAATAATACATTTTTTAACTTCGAATGTCAACTGATTTTTGGAGAATTTACCATTTTGAGAATAATCCACAAAATCTGTTCAATAAATTGTAAAATCAAAACGAAATGTTTTACCTGCCTTTTATTTATATGCGGCCAATTGATTAATAAATGCTTTTATTCAAAATAAATATGTACATTTTTATAACGATTGACATTCAAATTCTCAATTGATATAATATCAGAAATATAAAGTCCTTTTATAAAAGTTCGAGGTATAATTTGATGACAGAACTTGCAGAAACTATAACTGAACGCCGCCGGCAAACCAGGAAAAGTATATACAAGTATCTTTTCTGTGCGGAAACTTCACGTTCCAAGCAGGAAATCGCGTCGGATCTGTCGTTGAGCATGCCGACCGTTCATCAGAATTTGTCGGAGCTTTTCCAGGCGGGTTTTATACGTCGTGACGGCATGCAGCAATCGACCGGAGGCCGCCGGGCAATGCGACTGACTATAGCTGAAAATGTCCGCTTCGCCGTCGGCGTTTCAATAACGGAAGACCGCCTGCGTTTTCTGGCGGTCAACCTTAGGATGCAGGAGATTGCTTACAAAAACGTAAAACTGGACGTAAGCGAGGTTAATGCTATCGGATTGCGTCTCAGCGAAGAGCTTGAGACCTTTCTTAATGAAAATGGGCTCAACCGGACTAAGCTTCTGGGTGTCGGGATTGCAATTCCGGCGGTAATCAATGTTGAGCTTGGCAAGATCGCTCTGGCCCCTACTCTCCACCTTAAGGATATCAGCCTCAGTGAGATCACGAAGTATCTTAATTACCCATTTTATGTTTCAAACGACGCCACAAGCGGAGGCTATGCGGAATGGTATACTCAGCCCGAGCAGAACCGGATGGCTTATCTCTCGCTTGAGGGAGGCGTCGGCGGCGCCGTTCTTCTCAACGGCGCTCCATATGAGGGTGACAACAGACGGAGCGGTGAATTCGGGCATATGTGCATTGAGCCGAACGGCCTAATCTGCAAATGCGGCAAACGCGGTTGCCTTGAAGCATATTGCTCCGCCTCCCGCATCAGCGATGATCTGGGGATTACGCTGGAGGAGTTTTTTGAGGGTTTGGAACTGCAGAACCCGTCATACCGGGCGCTTTGGCACGACTTGCTGCTCCACCTCTCAATAGGAATAAACAATATACGCATGGCGCTCGACTGCGACGTAATCCTTGGCGGCTTCCTTACTCAATATCTTGAGCCGTATCTGTCTGAGATTCGCCGGATTGCGGCAGAACTTAATACCTTTGACAATAACGCCGATTATATTAAGCTTTGCCGTTACCCCAAACGGGCCAGCACGCTCGGCGTCGCACTTTACTTTATTAATGAATTTATTGAAAATATATAAGCTATGAAGCTAATTTCTTTAATCGGAGTGCATTCCACCGGAAATGCGCTCCTATTTATATTTCATATTTCACATTTAACAATAATATCGTTTAATGCAATAATTATTTTGTTGAAAACTTACGATTTATGTTATATATTAGACTATATAAGAATTTTTAGATCTCTGGCATGTTCATTTTGTTGACTACGTTAGGGGGAATTTGTAATGATTCAGCTAAACGGTTACAAAATTAAAGAACAAATTTCAAAATGCAATAGCTCCATAGTTTTCAGAGGTATTCGTGAATCGGACAACTCTCCGGTCGTAATTAAGTTACTTAATAATGATTATCCCTCCATAAAGGAAATCGCCGACTATATCCATGAATACCGGATTATGGGCATTGCTTGCTGCGACTGCATTATAAAACCTTATGAATTTTATAAACGCAATAATAAAGTTGCGATAATAATGGAAGATATCGGAGGAGAATCCATTGCCAAATCTCTTCAATTCGTCAATCTGAATATAGAAGAAAAACTTATATTGGCGATCAAAATGGCCAACGCCCTGATTCAACTCCATAAGCACGGAATAATCCATAAGGATATTAATCCAACCAACTTTATATGGAATCATAAAACCAATCAGATCAAAATGATCGATTTCGGCATTTCCGCAGAAGTAATCCGGGGGGCCCTGCAATTTGTAAACCAGAACGTTTTGGAGGGGACCTTAGCCTATATGTCCCCCGAACAGACCGGCAGAATAAACAGGCCGATTGATTACAGGGCGGATTTGTATTCTCTTGGCATCACCTTTTATGAATTATTTACTGGTCGATTGCCTTTTTACGGAGCCGATGAATCGGAGCTGATATATAGCCATATAGCTAAGAAGCCCGTCCCCCCTGTCGAGATAAATCCCGAAATTCCGGCTTTTATCTCCGACATAATAATAAAACTGATATCCAAAACGACCGAAGAAAGATATCAGACTGCTATCGGCTTGAAAAAGGATTTGGAATTTTGCCAGAGTAATTTTGACTGCCTGATTAATAATAACTCGGTTTTTTCACCGGGACAGTTTGACGTTAATGACAGATTTGAAATCCCCCGGAAACTGTATGGACGTGAAGCGGAAATTGATAAACTTATAAAATGCTTTGAAGAGGTTTCGGAAGGCGGTTTGAAGTTTCTGCTGGTCAACGGTCAGTCCGGTGTCGGAAAATCTTCCCTGATACACGAGATAAATAAAGAAATAACAGCAAAAAAAGGCTTTTTTATATTTGGAAAGTGCGATCAATTGAACCAAAACATTCCTTACTCTGGCATATCCCGTGCTTTCAAGGAATTGCTTAAGCAATTCCTTTCAAAATCTCAAAAGTGTTTGAACGCGTTGAGGAAGGATTTACTGAATGCTTTGGGCGCAAGCGCCAGAGTAGTTGTGGATATTATCCCCGAGCTGGAACAGATTATAGGTGGCCAAACAGATCTGCCCGAACTAAACCCGCCGGAAGCTCAAAACAGATTTAAAATTACTTTCTGCAAATTTATAAAAGTATTCGCCAAGCAGGGTCAGCCGCTGGTGATTTTTCTTGACGATCTTCAATGGAGCGACAGTTCCACCTTGGATTTGATCGATTATTTTATTGAATCTGGAGGTCTCAATTATGTTCTTATTATTGGTGCATACAGAGATAATGATATACAGGGCAATCTGCCTCTCTCCGGAATGGTTGAGAGGCTGAAGAATGATTTTGAAACTAAAATACAGCAAATTTTTCTTAAACCTTTGGAGTTTTCCGCAATCAATAATTTAGTAGCCGATACCTTGCTTATAAGCCCCGGGGAATCGGAGTCTCTGGCAAAAATACTCTATAAAAAGACAAACGGAAACCCATTTTTTCTTTGCCAGATGCTGAATTCTTTATATCTTCAAAACGCCATCATATTTGTTCCGGATAAAGGTCAATGGATATTTAAGCAGGAAGCGGTTGAAGCCGCTGAAATAAGCGATAATGTCATTGATTTGCTGATAAAAGGTTTTGAAAGGCTTCCAGCTGGCACAAAAGCGTTACTCAAGCTCGCTTCGGCCATTGGCACACAGTTTGATTTTTCTCTTCTTCTATTAGCAAGCAGGCTTTCTATCGAAGCTTTGGTTAAGGATTTGTGGGTGGCACTCGATAAAGAATTTATCTTGCCGCTGGATAGTAATTACAGACTGATTAAAGAATTAAATAGCGATATCGGCCCTTCGGAGCTGGAAATGCGCTTTTGCTTTGCGCACGACCGGATCCGCCAAGCCGTTTATTCTTCTATTCCAGAAAACGAGAAGAAAGAAATTCATCTTAACATAGGTTGTGAGTTGTTGAAAGCCTTCCGCGAAACGAAAAAGCCGGATATGATTTTCGACCTAACCGGGCATTTGAACAGCTGCAGGGAGCTGATAAACGGGAAATCCGACCGGGAAGAACTTGCCGACCTGAATATAATGGCCGGGAAAAAAGCGGTGAAATCTACTGCTT
>JAJUHS010000079.1 GCA_029267755.1 Clostridiales bacterium | reverse complement strand
TAAGAACCATGAGGCTGTTATACATTTTACCATAAGCAGCGACATGTCCGCCTGCTACCAGAACGCCTGTATAGCCGCGCAGGAGCTTTCAAACGTATTCGTCGTCGATTCCCGTAATCTATCAACCGGCATAGGGCATCTTGTAGTCGACGGCGCGATAATGGCCTCCGCGGGGGTGCCCGCGAAGGAAATATACGACAGGCTCATCGCGGAACGGGACAAGCTTGAAGTCAGCTTTGTTATAAATACGCTGAAGTATCTGCATAAGGGAGGACGCTGCTCCGCGGTTGCGGCGCTGGGGGCGAATCTGCTTCAGCTCAAGCCCTGCATCGAGGTCAAAAACGGGAAAATGGATGTAGGGAAAAAGTACCGGGGAACATTTGAAAAATGCATAATGCAGTATGTCGACGACAGACTAAAGAACAGAAAAGATATTAACTACAAGAGAATTTTCATAACATGTACGGGAGACGTTGATACAGGACTTTTGAATTCCGTGAAAAAGAGGGTCGGCGAGTTGGGCCCGTTTGAGGAAATCATCCATACCAAAGCGGGCGGCACGATCTCAAATCACTGCGGCCCGAACTGTCTCGGACTGCTTTTTTACAGAAATTGAACGTGGAGTATTGAATTATGCCAAAGATTATTATAATCGGCAAAGGCCCTGCAGGAATATCCTGCGCGCTGTATACTGCCCGCGCGGGTATTGAAACGACAATAATCGGAAACGGCTCAGGATCCCTGGGAAAAGCCGAAAAAATTGAAAATTACTACGGATTTTCAGAACCTGTTTCGGGTGCGGAACTTTCAGATTCGGGAGTCGAGCAGGCAAAAAGGCTCGGGGCGAGGGTGCTTGAGGAGGAAGTCGTCGGAATAGGCTATGACGGTTCCTTTTCAGTCAGAACGGACAAGGGCGAATATAGGGCGGACAGCGTCGTAATTGCTACGGGATCACCCAGAAAAACCCCGAAAATAAAGGGCGTCGAGGAATTCGAGGGAAGAGGCGTCAGCTATTGCGCGGTCTGCGACGCATTTTTTTACAGGGGCAGGAACGTATGCGTCCTCGGAAGCGGAGAATACGCGGTTAACGAGGCTCGCGAGCTTATACATGTCGCGGGAAAGGTTACGATTCTTACAAACGGAAGTGAGCTTAAGGGCGAAGTGCCCGAGGGCGCCGAAGTAATAAAAAAACCCGTCGCGGAGCTTAAAGGCAGCGACAGGCTTGAGAGTGTTATGTTCGACGACGGAACGGAGATTCGGGCGGAGGGCGTTTTTATTGCCTACGGAACAGCCGGAAGTGCCGATCTGGCCAAAAAGCTTGGCGTATTTACGGAAGGCAACAAGATCGTCGTTTCCGAGAATATGTCTACGAACGTCCCGGGTCTATTCGCAGCGGGCGACTGCACGGGCGGTCTGCTTCAAGTGGCTAAAGCGGTTTACGAAGGGGCTTTGGCGGGTACGGAAGCGGTCAAGTACCTTCGCGGAGGAAAATAGTTTGAACAGATTCAAACTGTTTTGTTTCAAGCTCAATGCGAAAGGAATGATCCATAAATATGCCGAAGTCCGAAGCAGCCTCTCTTTTAGAGCGCTATTTTCCGGCATGGGAGCATTTGTCCCCTGAGGAACGGACGGCCCTTTTATCGAACACTATGGAGGCAAACTACAAAAAGGGTGTCTGCGTACATGGGGCTGAAAGGGAGTGCATCGGAGTCCTCCTTATTAAAAAGGGAACGCTGAGAACATACATGCTTTCCGAGGAGGGAAGGGAAATAACGCTTTTCCGGCTTGGAAACGGCGATTTGTGCATACTTTCAGCCTCCTGCGTGATGGATGCAATCACCTTCGACGTTCAGGTTGACGCCGAGGAGGATACCGAGACCCTTCTTATAAACGCCAGCTTTTTTTCGCGTCTGATGGCAAACAATATTCATGTCGAGTGCGCGGCTTACAGGATAGCGGTCGACAGGTTCTCGGACGTTATGTGGGCAATGCAGCAGATACTGTTTATGAGTATGGACAGGCGCCTCGCGGTGTTTCTTTCAGACGAGCTTTCAAAATCTGGAGGCGGGACGATAATGCTGACGCACGAGCAGATAGCCAGATACATCGGCAGCGCTCGAGAGGTAGTTACAAGGATGCTGAAATACTTCGCCTCAGAGGGGATCGTCGAGCTGTCGAGAGGCGGAATAAAGGTTTTGGACAAAAACAAGCTCAAAGGATTGATTAAGTAATAAGACCGGATGTCGGCGGACATAGGTTCTTTGCCCGCCGGCATCCGGCTGTGTATGCTTGCTTTCGCTGTTTTACGCTTCGAGCATTTTCAGGATATCGGCCTTTGGCCTCGCACCGACCATGGTCGAAACGACCTGTCCGCCTTTGATTACCGCCAGAGTGGGTATGCTCATAACTCTGAAAGCCGAGGCGAGTTCGGGCTGTTCATCCACGTTTACCTTGCCTACCTTCGCTGTGGGAGTTTCGTTCGCAATCTCTTCGACCAGCGGAGCTATCATGCGGCAGGGCCCGCACCATTCGGCCCAAAAATCAAGAAGCACAGGCTTGTCGGACTTCATTACTTCTTTTTCAAAATTTTCTTTGGTTATGGTTACAGCGCTCATATCTATTACTCCTTAAAATTTAGTTTTTGTTCAAGTATCTATTTATGCCTCTATTATACACCATAATAACATGTTTTCTGTGACAAAATCACATTTTTTTATTTTTGGCTATTATATCTTTGATAGCGGGGTAACTAATGACAGAAAAGATAATGGACAATATATATAAGATTGAGGTGCCCATGAATAATGCGCTGACATGTCTCAACGCTTATCTTATATTGGGCAGGGGAGGACGCAACCTTCTTATAGATACCGGATTTGACCGGGACGAGCCTTATAGGGTGGTAACCGAGGCTCTGAGAAGCTTCAACGCATCAATGGAGAATACGGACATATTTCTTACACATATGCATCCGGATCACGCCGAACTAGCCGGGCGGCTCGCGGGGGAGAATACAAAGGTATATATAGGCGCTGCCGACGCCGCGCTGCTTAACGACAGGCATAGGACTTTTGACGTCAGGCTGAGGGAGCCTAAAAGCAAGGGTTTCCCGGCTGACGTAATTATAGATTACGAGCGTATTCATGCCCTGAAGACCCCATTCAGCCTGCACGGCGGCTGTGTCTATACAGAGGTGCGCGACGGCGACATTCTTGAATACGGCGGCTATAAAATCAGGTGCATCGATTGCGCTGGACATTCACCGGGGCAGACCTGCCTTTATATTGCGGAGAAAAAGCTGCTTTTTGCGGGCGACCACATTCTATATGACATTACTCCGAACGTAAGCGCCTGGGTGGACGGTCAGAACCCGCTTGAGGCCTATATTAAGAACCTTGAAAAGCTTAAGGCGCTCGACATGGAAATCGCGCTTCCGGCCCACAGGGGCATAACCTGCGGCCCAAAAGAGCGCATCGACCAGATAATTGTCCACCACAATGAAAGACTTGAAGAGATAATTGACGCGCTGAGCCATAGCGGCTCTATGAATCCTTATGAAATCGCTTCCAAACTGACGTGGAATACGCCGTGTACTTGGGACGAGCTTCCGCCGTTTCAGAAGTATTCCGCGGTCGGAGAGGTTTTTGCCCACCTTTCTTACCTTATGAGCCGGGGGCGGGTTGAAAGAGATATAAAAGATGGCAT
This sequence comes from Clostridiales bacterium, assembly GCA_029267755.1. Classification (GTDB taxonomy): domain Bacteria; phylum Bacillota; class Clostridia; order Oscillospirales; family Oscillospiraceae; genus DUPK01. The sequence continues at coordinate 5,989 of JAJUHS010000079.1, read as the reverse complement.
TTATATCTATAAAATTCCCTATAAAAGATAAAATATTGCACTTGACTTTTTTTCTTTGATATATAAAGATATAAATATATCGATAAATAAATTACGATTTGTTAGGGGCATAAGAATGAGCAGACTTAAGTTTCAAACGGCCGAACTTGCGTGGAAAACCATGGATGAAATTTGCGGGGACATTATGCGCAGGATTACGGCTTCACCGAGGGGAAACTGTCCCGCCGAGGTGACCGCAGCGTTCCTGAGGCTTTGCGTGGCCCAGAGCTGCGGAAAATGCGTTCCGTGCAGAATCGGGCTTTCAGAGCTGGCAAATATTTTGGATGCCATTCTTGAGGGCAGGGCTACGCTTGAGGATCTTGCGCTTTTTGAGGAGACGGCTCACGCTATAAAGGATTCGGCCGACTGCGCAATCGGCTTTGAAGCCGCAAGGCTCGCGCTTGACGGCCTCGCGGCCTTCCGTGACGACTATCTGTCGCACATAGAAAAGGGCTGCTGCGCGGCGAACTTCGATTCAATACCATGTGTGGCGCTTTGTCCCGCGCATGTAGATGTGCCGGGCTATATAGCGCTGATAGGGGCGGGAAGATACGCTGACGCGGTGCGCCTTATAAGAAAAGACAATCCCTTCCCGAGCGTTTGCGGCCTCATTTGCGAGCATCCCTGTGAAAGCCATTGCCGCAGAGGCATAGTAGACGACGCGATAAATATTCGTGGCCTTAAAAGGTTCGCGATAGATAATGCGGGTTCTGTTCCGGCACCGAAATGTGCGGACGCGACGGGAAAAACCGTTGCGGTAGTGGGAGGAGGTCCCGCCGGACTGACGGCGGCATATTTCCTTAGGCTTATGGGGCATGAGGTTACTGTTTATGAAAAGATGACTAAGCTCGGCGGCATGCTTCGCTACGGGATCCCTCCGTACAGACTTCCGAATGAATACCTCGACGCGGACATAGACGTCATACTGTCGACCGGCGTAAAGGTAAAAACAGGAGTCAATATAGGCACCGATATAAGCTTCGAGGAGCTTAGGCGGCAGTACGACAGCGTTTATATCTCCATAGGCGCCCATGAGCACAAGAGGCTCGGCATTGACGGTGAAGAAGGGCGCGGAGTCATGTCGGCGGTTGAGCTTTTAAGGGGGATTGGCGACGGACATAAGCCTGACTTCAGGGGCAAAAGCGTAGTGGTAATCGGCGGCGGAAACGTCGCGATGGACGCAACGCGGACGTCAATGCGCCTCGGCGCAAAAAAGGTTACCTGCGTTTATCGCAGAAGGCAGATTGACATGACCGCGCTTCCCGACGAGATAGAAGGCGCAATAGCTGAGGGCTGTGAAATTATGCAGCTTATGGCCCCCGTCAGAATAGAGAGAGACGAAGAAGAAAACGTCACGGCGCTTATCGTTCAGCCGCAGGTAATCGGCGAGCACGAGAGAGGGCGCGCAACACCGCGTAATGCGGATAAGCCCGAGGCCCGAATTCCCTGCGACATGGTGATTATGGCTATAGGGCAGGAGGTCGATTCCGCCCACTTCGCCGCCGAAGGCATACCGGTTAAATGGGAGATGCTCGAAACAGACAATATGGCCCGTATTCCCGAAAAACCCGGAGCGTTTGCGGGAGGGGACTGCGTATTCGGTCCCGCTACCGTTATCCGCGCGATAGAGGCGGGCAAGGTGGCCGCCGCAAACATAGATTCGTACTTCGGAATGAACACAGAGATAACGGCGGATGTCGAGATACCGCCTGCTTCATACTTTTTCAAACCCGCCTGCGGCAGAGCAAATATGAGGGAGAGGGCCGCAGACGAAAGAAAGAATGACTTTAAGCTAATGGAACTCGGCCTTTCGGAAGAGGAAGCAAAGCAGGAATGCTCAAGGTGCCTGCGCTGCGACCATTACGGCTGCGGATCCATAAAAGGAGGCAGGCAGGTAAAATGGTAAATATAAGGATAGACGGCAGGGATATCGCCGTAAACGAAGGAACCACAATTCTGGAGGCCGCGAAGCAAAACGGAATTATAATACCCTCGCTTTGCTATTTGAAAGGCGTAAACGACATCGGCGCTTGCCGGGTATGCGTCGTCGAGATTGAGGGAAACGAAAAGCTTTTGGCTTCCTGCAACACCGTTGTTGAGGAAGGGATGGTAATAAGGACGAACAGCGAGAGAGTTCGCTCGGCGAGAAGGATAAACACGCAGCTTATGCTCTCAAAGCATGACTGCAATTGTCCTACCTGCGTCAGGAGCGAAAACTGCTCGCTTCAGACGCTTGCGAGCGACCTGAACATACTCGAGCAGCCATATGAGGTTAAGCTCAAAAGGAACAGGTGGGACAAAACACTCCCGCTTATAAGCGATACTTCAAAATGTATCAAGTGCATGCGCTGCGTAAAGGTCTGCGAGGACATTCAGACCATGAACGTCTGGGAGCTCGGCGGGACCGGAACAAGGACGGAAGTCCGCGTAAGGGGCGGCGCCGCTCTGGATAACGTGAACTGCACATACTGCGGGCAATGTGTGACAAGGTGCCCCGTAGGTTCCCTGCGTGAAAGAGACGACACGGAGCTGCTTTTCGAGGCGATTGCCGACCCGGACAAGATCGTGGTTGTGCAGGTGGCGCCGGCCGTAAGGGCCGCCTGGGGCGACGGCCTCGGCCTTGCTCCGGAAAAGGCGACGGTAAAGAGAATGGCGGCAGCTTTGCGCGCTCTCGGCGTCGACTATGTTTTCGACACCAATTTTGCGGCAGATCTTACAATCATGGAGGAAGGCAGCGAGCTTATCGAAAGGCTTAAGGACAACGGCGGCAAGGGCAAAATGCCGATGTTCACATCCTGTTGTCCGGGCTGGGTTCGGTTTTTGAAGCTCGAATACCCCGAACTTGTCGAAAACCTTTCGACGGCAAAGTCGCCGCAGCAGATGTTCGGCGCGGTCACAAAGACATATTTCGCGGAAAAGATCGGCGCGGATCCGAAAAATATATTCTGCGCGTCGATAATGCCCTGCATCGCAAAGAAGTATGAATGCGCGGTGCCAGAGGTTAATTCCTCAGGCGCGGGCCCTGATGTTGATGCGGTTCTTACGACCCGCGAGGTCGACAGGATGATAAAGGCGAGCCATATAAATGTAAAAGCGCTGGAAGAGCAGGAGTTCGATTCCCCGCTCGGCACGGGAACGGGAGCCGCAGTGATATTCGGAGCCACCGGCGGGGTTATGGAAGCGGCCCTGCGCAGCGTCTACTATCTTGTTACCGGAAAGAACCCTGATGCGGATGTGTTCGGCTTTATACGCGGCTGTGACGGACGCAGGGAGGGAAGGCTTGACATTAACGGCATGGATATAAGCGTCGCCGCCGCGAGCGGCCTCGGAAACGCAAGAAAGCTTATCGAGGATATTAAATCCGGCAGGGTGCACTACGACTTCGTAGAGATTATGGCATGTCCGGGCGGCTGCTCGGGCGGCGGCGGACAGCCGATCTGCGACGGCTGCGAGCTCGCCGGTGAGCGCGGAAGCCGACTTTATGACCTGGACAAATCGGCCAAAATACGTTTTTCGCACGAAAACCCGGATATTCAGAAGCTTTACAGCGAATATCTTGAAAAGCCGCTGTCGCATAAGGCGCATCTGCTGCTGCATACGGAGCAGAAGAGCTGGTCGCTGTGATCAGCAGGCCAAAATAACAGCATAATAATTAATCAGCCTCCGGAGTTGTCCGGAGGCTGATTAATTATTTCGTACTAATTACTTCGCGATGGCGGCCTTGGACTTTTCGACGAGCGCTGCGAAAGCGGCGCTGTCGTTTATGGCCATCTCGGAAAGCATTTTGCGGTTGATATCGATATTTGCGAGCTTCAGACCGTGCATGAAGCGGGAATAGTTCATGCCGAGCGGCTTGACAGCGGCGCTTATTCTTGTGATCCAGAGCTGACGGAAGTCCCTCTTTTTTCTCTTGCGTCCGACATATGCGTAGGTGAGTGACTTCATCATGGCCTGGTTGGCCATTTTATAGTGCTTGGACTTCGCTCCCCAATATCCGCTGGCGAGACCCAAGATTTTCTTTCTTCTCTTGCGCGTCATCATCGCGCCTTTAACTCTTGCCATGGCAATAGCCTCCTATATAAGTGAGTGTAGGTGTTAAGGTTTATTTGTAGGGAATCATGCGCTTGATGGCAGCCTCGTTTGTTGCGTCTGCGTAAGCTCCCTGACGGAGGCCTCTCTTGCGCTTGGTGTCCTTTTTGGTGAGTATGTGTCTTCTGAAAGCGTGGGAACGCTTCACACGGCCGCTCTTGGTGAGACTGAATCTCTTCTTTGCGCCGCTGTGGGTCTTGATCTTAGGCATGGTGCGTCTCCTTCCATAAATTGAATACTGAATAATAATATATAATTAGCCAAGCTATTTGATAACCTTTGGTGACAGGAACATGGTCATATGTCTTCCGTCAAGCTTAGGATCCTTGTCGACGGTGGCAACTTCCGCGCATTGGGCGGCAAAGCGGGTAAGCAAATCCTCGCCGATGTTCGTATGAGTCATTTCTCTGCCGCGGAAACGTACGGAAACCTTCAGACGGTTGCCTTCTTTAAGGAACTTCTGACCGCTTTTCAGCTTGATGTTAAAGTCGTTAAGGCCTATGCCCGGCGACATCCGTATTTCCTTTACTTCCACGATGCGCTGATTCTTTTTCGCTTCCTTTTCCCTTTTCGCCTGCTCGAAGCAATACTTGCCGTAGTCCATGATTTTGCAGACAGGGGGGGTAGCCATGGGTGCGATTTTTACCAAATCAAGATTATGCTCAGTGGCGATATTAAGAGCTTCCGCGGCGGAAACGATACCGAGCTGGGCTCCGTCGGGGCCGACAAGACGCACTTCTTTATCCGTGATTTCCTCATTGATTTGATGCTCCATATTGCTGATCGAAAACACCTCCAGTAAAAATATGGGACTTTCCATAAACAAAAGCGCGGATGCCATGGCATCCGCGCGTAACAAGCATGCACCACCGACCCCTGCAAAAGAGGTCGAATAACGACAAAAATGTTAACCCGAACGCATCAAAATGGCCAGGTGAGGACGGGGATGCCGTTCCTGCTTTATTCCAGTGGAAAAATTATAGCAATGTCAAGCAAATATGTCAAGTGCTTTTTATAATTATCCTATTTTAGGCAATACTATTTCTAAAAGATTCGGGGATGATAGTATGCCTAAATTTATGAAATACTCAATACTGTATACCATCGGGGCGGGTGGATACGGCCTGCTGGAGCTGCTTTTCAGGGGCTTTACGCATTGGAGCATGTTGCTTGCGGGCGGAACCTGCTTCTGCTTCCTTTACCGGATAAACGACATGCCGGGGCTGAAGGCATGGAAGAAGTGGCTTCTCGGCAGCGCCGTGATAACGGGCGTGGAATTCATAGCGGGCATGATCGTGAACATGTGGCTGCATTGGAACGTATGGAGCTATTCCAGATACTACTTTAATGTTTACGGACAGATTTGCCTCCTGTTTTCCTGCCTCTGGTTCCTTATCTGCATCCCCGCGATGGCGTTTTGCGGGGCTCTTAAAAATCTTTTTGAAAAAGCCCGTCCCTTTCCGCGAGCGCAACGAGGCGGCTAGTTCCGAGCCTGTCGGCGCCCAGCGCGATGAAGTCACTGGCGTCCTCAAAGGAGGAGATGCCGCCGGCTGCCTTGATTTTAAGATGCGGGGCGCAGTGCTTCCTCATAAGCGCTATGTCCCCGCGCGTCGCGCCGCCCTTTTCAAAGCCAGTGGAGGTTTTTATAAAGTCAGCCTTCGATTGGGATACGATTTTGCATAGAGTTATTTTTTCCTCCTCGGATAGGAGGCAGGTTTCGATTATCACCTTCAGGATACGACCCTCGCAGGCCTCTTTGACGGCGTTTATTTCGTTCAGAATATCCTCAAAGTGCCCGTCCTTAAGCATTGAAAGGTTTAAGACCATGTCAAGCTCGTCGGCACCGCAAAGAACCGCATCC
>JAJUHS010000063.1 GCA_029267755.1 Clostridiales bacterium | reverse complement strand
TGATCGCGACTTTTCAATCAACGTCATATCGAAATCCGGCACCACGACGGAGCCGGCTGTGGCCTTCAGGCTTTTCAAGAAGCTGCTTGAGGAAAAGTACGGCAAGGAGAACGCAAAAAAACGCATTTACGCCACCACCGACAAGGCGAGGGGTGCTTTGAAGCAGATGTCGGAAAGCGAGGACTACGAAACCTTTGTCGTGCCCGACGACATTGGCGGTCGTTACAGCGTTCTGACAGCGGTAGGTTTGCTGCCTATTGCGGTCGCGGGGCTGGACATAAAGAAAATCTTGAATGGTGCTTTGCTCGAAAGGAAACAATTATCGGTCAAAGACCGGAGCAACGAGGCATGGCAATATGCCATGGCCAGGCAGGCTCTGTACCGCAGGGGCAAAAAGATCGAGATATTAGCCTGCTTTGAACCTTCGTTCAGGTATATGAGCGAATGGTGGAAACAGCTTTTCGGAGAAAGCGAGGGAAAGAACGGTAAGGGAATTTTCCCGGCGTCCGTAGAGTATACGGCGGATCTGCACTCCATGGGTCAGTATATACAGGACGGCGAACGCCAGCTTATGGAAACAATCGTCTCTTTTGAAACATCGCGTTCGTCCCTATGCGTTCCCGATGAAAAGAGCGATCTCGACGGGCTTAACTATCTTAAGGGCCGCGAGGTGCAAGAGATTAACCTTGCGGCGCAAAAGGCTACAAAGGCGGCGCACATCAAGGGCGGCGTTCCCTGCATAGAGCTGAAGCTTGACGGGATTTCCGAAGAGAGCTTTGGGGCGCTCGTCTACTTCTTCGAATTTGCTTGCGGTATTTCAGGCTATCTCGAGGGTGTCAATCCCTTCGATCAGCCGGGCGTCGAGGAATATAAGCGCAACATGTTTGTTCTGCTCGGCAAGCCGGGCTATTAATAATTTGGTAATTAATAGCCTCAAAATTAAATTATTCGTTAATTTGTAAAAAAATCGGTTGCGCACTCCGCTTAAAAATGTTAAAATCCATACAAGCAGGAGATGAAAACCTGCAAAAATAACTGGGGGCGTGATTAACATGGTCAAGATTATTATGGGTCTCAAAGGCTCCGGAAAAACCAAACAGCTTATTGAACTCGTGCACAAGGCACTGAACGAAGAAAACGGCGATGTTGTTTGTATAGAAAAGGACCCTACTCTCAGGTATGATATACCTAGCAAGGCCCGTCATGTTTATACGAGTACCTACGGCGGAGGAAAAGGCTTTGACTTTCTAAAGGGTTTTTTGAGCGGAATCCATGCCGGCAATTATGATATAACGCACATATTTATCGACGGCCTGTATAAATTGATCGACGGAACAAATTCCGCTGGGGTCGATGAATTCTTTGAGTGGCTTGCGAAGTTCAGCGAGGAGCAGGAAGTGAACTTCACTGTTACCGTCAGCGCGGATACGGCGCTTGCGACCGAAACAATGAAAAAGTATCTGATTTAAAGTGAAAATAAAGGGCGTGCTGCGCGGTTTTTGCGGCACGCCCTTGTTGGATTTTTATAATGTCACTCTTGACGGTTTATCAGCTTTTTTACATTTCCGCACTCGTCGACGATGCTTATGTTCTCGAGCTGAGCCATCAATGAACTGCGAAAGGCCTCAACGTACTCCTCGCGCAGGAGCTTCCTTTCCGCAATTTCCTCCTCGGTAAGAGGGCCGTTTCTTGCCTTCCTCGCGAGTTCGTTTATTCTGTCAATTTTAGATTGTTCCATAATTATGGTCATTCCTTTCGCACCGTATGTCAAAATAGCTCTATGTGTTAATAACAATATCGCATTTTTCCTTTATACCGAAGGCAATAAAATAAGCGTCCTCCCTGGGCATCCACTCGTTTATAAAGCGCTCGAACATAAAAGGGTTTCGATTTTTAATACGCATTAGGCGGGTTTCTATATCCGCGTCAACAAAAATTTTCAGATCCCAAATATCGCCGAAATAGGGGTGCAGACTGTAGGAGCCCTCTATAATGTTGATTTTTTTGGGGCTCACATGAACTTTGGGCTTGAATCCGGAGGTCTTGCAGTCGTATGGGCTATATGCAAACCTTGTACGGGATAGTATTTTGTCCAGGACCTCGGATTTGAAACGCTCGTAGTCAACGTTGCCGCCGGTTTCAAAAAGGCGCTCCGGCGTTCTCTGCTCCGGGCGCAGAAAAAAATCGTCCATGTGGAAAATATTGCAGTCACAGCCAGCGCAAATCTGCTCCGCGACCCATGTCTTTCCGCTTCCGCTGCCGCCGTCGATGGCTGCGATAACATTTTTATTGCCGGCACTCAAGCAGCTGAGTTTTTTTAAAATATCGGAAAGTTCCAAATGGCGATCACCTCTTTTTCTCCGGTTGCGTAAAATATAAAATTATTTTAACATACGTTCGAGTTATTGACAACTTATATGGTCTGTGCCATACTTTACCACATGGAGGCGGGACAATGGTATCAGAATTTTTAAAAAACGAGGGTATGCACCCCGACTGCATCGATTTTGCTGCGGAGTATGCGGCTTTTTATTCCGAGATGGAAAAAGGGCTTTTAAAGGACAATGCCTCGTCTCTCGCCATGCTTCCGACCTATCTCGCCGGAGTATCCAAACCGCCGAGAAACAGTACGGCGCTCGCCATTGACCTTGGCGGTACGAATATACGCGTGGCGCTGGTACATTTCGACGGCGGCGGCAGGGCTTCCTTTGAAGATTTCAGAAGATTCCTCATGCCCACTCGTAGCATTGAAAAGGACGAGTTTTTTGACGAAATCGCGGGATACGTTGCTTATGCCGTTGAAAAATGCGACAAAATCGGATTCTGCTTTTCATACCCGATTGATATAATGCCGGACAAGGACGCACGTCTGATATGCTTCGGCAAAAAAATCAAGGTTAAAGGCGCAGAGGGCGTTCTTATAGGCAGGGAACTTAAAGCCGCGCTTTTACGCCGCGGAATATCTGTTGATAAGCAGGTAATTATGCTTAACGATTCACCTGCGCTGCTGCTGGGGGGAATAGCAGGCTACGGATACGGGGAGGAAGGCTTTGCCGGCTTCATACTCGGCACAGGGCTGAATACATGCTATTTTGAGAAAACCTCAAATATCGGAAAGCTTCGCGGAACATTTAATGAACCTGAAATGCTTATTAACATGGAATCCGGCCAGTATTCGGGCATAAAGCAAAGCCGCGCCGATATGGCCGTGGACCTCAAAAGCGGTACGCCTGGGGAAAAATGCCTTGAAAAAATGGTGAGCGGAGCTTATCTGCTCGATGTATTTACGGAGACTCTTAAAATAGCCAATTCGGAAGGGATAGTTCCGGACGAACTTATTTCGAAGGTGGAGCAGGACGGCCTCAGCTTTGGCGAAATAAATCAGTTTTGCGAAAATCCTCGTGGAAGCAGCCTTTATTCGCTGACTGGCAAGCCGGAGGAGCTGAATGAACTATTTACGCTTATTTACGACAGGACAGCCAAACTCTGTGCGATAAGCCTCGCTGCCCTCGCATCGAAGGCCGCGAAAAACGGAGCGGTGAACATTTTTGCAGACGGCTCGACCTACTATAAAAACGCGCCGCTTAAAAACCGCATAAACGACTACATAGACAAATACATAGTTCGTAAAATGGGCATAGATGTACGGATTTTGGGCTTCGATGACGCCGTTATGACCGGCACGGCGATTGCGGCTCTCGCAAATTGAATTGGCAGAAATTTTTTGGCGTTTCTATACATATAGATGCTTTGCGCTCCCGCGGCTGTGCCGCGGGAGCGCAAAATTATGCGAAGCAGAAATTATGCTTTTTTCACCTCTATTTTTCCGTCAACCGCCGCAACCGAAAGCTTATCGCCTTCCTTTACCGAACCGTCAAGCAGCTTCTCCGCGACTACGTCCTCTATGCCGCTTTGGATCGTACGGCGAAGCGGCCTTGCTCCGTATACGGGATCGTAGCCCTTATCCGCCATCAGTTCCACGGCCGATTCCTCGCACCTGAGGTCTATTCCGATCTTTTCCATGCGTTTTCCTGCCTCTCTCAGCATGTTCCCCGCGATCTCCCTGATATTTTCGCGGCTTAAACGGTGGAATACAATGATATCGTCTATTCTGTTGAGAAATTCCGGCCTGAAGGTGTGACGCAGCTCCTTAAGCACGGCCTCTCTGATCTCGTTCATATCGGCTTCGCCCTTATCGCTTTCCGCCGCAAAACCAAGTCGTTTCTTGGTTTCTGTAATATTTTTTGCGCCGACATTCGATGTCATCACAATCACGGTGTTCTTGAAGTCCACTCTTCTGCCCTGAGAATCGGTCAGCCTTCCGTCCTCCATTATCTGGAGCATTATGTTAAATACGTCCTCGTGTGCCTTTTCAATCTCGTCGAAAAGGACTACTGAGTACGGCTTGCGTCGAACCTTCTCCGTAAGCTGGCCGCCCTCGTCGTATCCCACATAACCGGGAGGCGACCCGATGAGCTTTGAAACCGTATGCTTTTCCATAAACTCCGACATGTCGACGCGGATCATAGCGTTTTCGTCGCCGAAAAGCGCCTCTGCGAGAGCGCGGCACAGCTCGGTCTTGCCTACGCCGGTCGGTCCGAGGAACAGGAATGAGCCTATCGGGCGTTTAGGATCCTTAAGGCCCACCCGTCCGCGGCGGATAGCCTTGGAAACCGCCTTAACCGCCTCATCCTGCCCTACCACGCGGCGGTGCAGTATCTCCTCCATTTTAAGCAGTCTTTCGCTTTCGTCCTGGGTGAGCGAGGTTACGGGAATCCCTGTCCAGCCGGACACTACAGCCGCTATGTCTTCCTTTGTAACGCTAGAACGCTTGCCTGTGGTCACCTTTTCCCATTTGGCGCGGATTTCTGCGAGCTCCGCACGAAGCTTTTTCTCGCTGTCCCTAAGCTCGGCGGCTTTCTCAAAATTCTGGCTTCTTACAGCCTCTTCCTTGTTTTTGGAAAGCGCCGCTATCTTATCTTCTATTTCCTTCAGATCGGGCGGCGGTGTCAGGCTTTCCATGCGCACCCGGCTTGCGGCCTCATCAATAAGGTCTATCGCCTTGTCTGGCAGGAAGCGGTCGTTGATGTAGCGAGCCGACATCGTAACCGCGGCCTCTATTGCCTCGTCGGTGATTTTGAGCTTGTGGTGGGCTTCGTACTTGTCACGCAGGCCCTTGAGTATCTGTATGCTTTCATCGTCGGAAGGCTCATTGACGGTGACGGGCTGAAAACGCCGTTCAAGAGCCGCATCCTTCTCAATATACTTGCGGTATTCGTTGAGCGTGGTCGCGCCTATCACCTGCACCTCTCCTCTGCCGAGTGCGGGCTTAATTATATTTGAAGCGTCGATCGCGCCCTCGGCCGCTCCCGCTCCGATAATTGTATGAAGCTCGTCTATGAACAATATTATGTCCCCGGCTTTCTGCACTTCTTCGAGAGCCGCTTTTATGCGCTCCTCAAAATCGCCGCGGTATTTTGTTCCGGCAAGCATTCCGGTCAGGTCTAGCATGATGATATGCTTATCGCGTAGATTCTCGGGAACATCTCCGGATATGATCTTCTGGGCCAGGCCTTCGGCAATCGCCGTTTTCCCTACGCCCGGCTCGCCTATGAGCACCGGGTTGTTTTTACTTCTTCTGCTGAGTATCTGTATTACCCTGGATATTTCCTTGTCTCTTCCTACGACGGGATCGAGGAGTCCTTTCGCCGCCGCCTCGGTCAGATTTCTGCTGAACTGGTCAAGCGTCTTTGTATCGTTTCTCTTAGTATAGCCCTTTGCCGCCTGCACTTTGGGCCTGAAATCGTTGTTTGATATCTTGTTTATTACGTCGGTATACAGTTTATTCAAATCAGCTCCGGTGGAAACAATAAGCCTTGCGGCCACACTGTCGTATTCTCGAAGTATGCCCATGAGAAGATGCTCCGTGCCGACATAATTATGTCCGAGTCTGGCAGCGTCCGCCGTAGCAAGCTCAATTATCTGCTTTGCTCTCGGCGTAAGGCCCTGTGACGGTTGCTGGTTCTGGCCGTTGCCGACGTTTTTTATGATAAGCTCCTTGATAAGAGCGCTGTCGAGCCCGTTTTCCCTCAATATTTTGGCTGCCGCTCCGCCGCCCTCGCGCGCAAGCCCAAGAAGTATATGCTCGCTGCCTATATAGCTGTGCCCCATCTCCGCAGCAGCCTCATAGGCCAGATTAAGTACCTTCTTTGCCCTGTCGGTGAATCTATCCTCATATTTCATTGTTACAGCTCCTTTCCATATCTGTAAATCGTACTATTATAATCTGCGGGACAGGCTATTCACCTGTCCCGCCGGAACCGTCCCGCCTTAGTCATTCTTCTCAAGCTTGCGGATCCTGTCTCTGAGCTCCGCCGCTTTCTCGAAATTCTCTTCTTTAACGGCCGCATTCATCTGCTCCCGAATAATGTTGATTTCACGGCGGCGCTTCATTTCCTCATCGGTCGCGGTAGGTACCTTTTCCCTGCTCTGTCCGTCGTCGTTTTTGACAACATACTCAATCTGAGGAATTGTAATAACCGGCATCATAATCCTTCCAAACTCCGGGAAGAAGCTCCTGCCGAATGGTGTAAAGAAACCATCGAAGAAGTTGCTGAACATCGAATCGAACATATCCGCTCCGAATATTCTTTCTTCGGTATAGCCTGCTTTTTCGGCGCATTCGGCGCAAAGATGCTGCTCGGTCTTCTGTCCGTTTATATTCGCTCTGTAATGGAAGGTAGCGTTATTATTTCCGCATTTCTGACATTTCATAATTAAAAACTCCTTTCAAATTCAAATAGTGTTGATTAACATATGCTTCAATATGCTTGCTCTGACCGCGTTTTTGTTTTCTGCGGGAACAGGTTTCAAGGCGTTGTCTCCTATCGCAACAGCAATGAGCTTCGCCGTCTTCTCGCTGACCGCTCCCCCGCTGCATACATTCGACAGAAGCGCCATTGCAGTTTTCAGGTCCGCTTCCTCGCCAATGGCATTTATGGTATGCATAATCAGCTGCTTGGCGTTGGCCTGCACTCTCGTTATCCGGATATATCCGCTGCCGCCCCTGCGGCTTTCGACAATATATCCGTGCTCTGGGGAAAACCGTGTGGATATCACATAATTAATCTGGCTCGGAACACAGTTGAAGCGCTGAGCGAGCTCCGACCTCTGCATTTCCGCGTATCCGCCTTCCTCCTCAAGCACGCTGCTTATAAACCCCGCAATCAGATCGCTTATTCCCATTCTGACCGCCTCCTTCAGTTTGACTTTGACTATCTTTAACCTTTGGCTATATAATACCCTTAACGCTTTTTTGATGCAAGGTCTGTTTTGACCTTTCCTGACTAATTATACACCGTTTGCTGCCACTTAGCTAATCAAAGCTCTTTATTTCAAGCTTTTTGAAGTTTTTTCTTTCAATTTTGAATTTTTTTCTTTTACGTCAAAAATACATTGATTTTTCCGTTCTTTATGATACAATTTTACACAACCAATATTACGGAGGTGTCAACCATGGCATTTGTTATCAGCTCTGATTGCGTATCCTGCGGTTCCTGTGCGGAAGGCTGCCCTGTTAACGCAATTTCGGAGGGTGACGGACAGTATGTTATTGACGCGGATCTCTGCGTCGATTGCGGAGCCTGCGCATCAACTTGCCCCGTTGAAGCTATTTCTGAGGGCTAATTTTCGAAAATCGTAACGGGCGATATGCGTTGTGCATATCGCCCTTCGATTTGATGGAACAAATTGGAGGGAGTCACTTGCGATATGAAGAACTCTGGCGCGGTGGACCGATTATAGCGCAGTCGGAGAACGTCTTCAGGCTTGGCTCCGATTCCGTGCTGCTCTCGGCTTTCGCGCAGGCAGGTCGTGCAAAAAAAGCCTGCGACCTGGGCTGCGGCAGCGGAATAATATCGATCCATCTCGCGTTTAATAATAAATCTCTAACCGTAGACGCCATTGACATATCGGAGGATGCGGCGGAGCTTACCAGAGAGAACGCCGCTTTGAACGGCCTTTCTGGCAGAATAAACGTAATATGCGGCGATATCCGCCGCCACCGGGAGCTTTTTGATGCCGGCGCCTATGACCTTGTCGTTACAAATCCGCCCTATTTTGCGGAAGCAAGCGGAAAAAGCGCGAAGGCGCTTCCTATTGCCACGGCAAGGGACGAGAGGCAATGCTCGCTGTCGGATATAGTAGAAGCGGCCGCATACATCACGCGCTGGGGCGGGCGTTTTGCAATTGTTTACCGCCCGGAGCGCCTGTCGGAGCTTTTTTGCGCGATGACTGCCGCGGGAATTGAGCCAAAACGCCTTCGAATGGTTCAACATAAGGCGGATTCGGCCCCGAACCTTGTTTTGGCCGAAGGCCGGCGCGGTGGAAAACCCGGGCTAAAAATTGATCCGCCTCTGATCATGGCTGAGTACGACGGCACCGACACCGCCGAAATAAAAAGAATATACAGGCGATGACGGCCGGCTCAATAGCCGCAATTGTATGCCCATTGCCGGTAAGGAATAAATAAAGGGAGGTGTGCATATTGTCAGGCCGCCTTTATATAGTCGCAACACCCATCGGAAACCTAGGGGACATATCCGAACGCTGCGCCGAAACTCTCGGAAGCGTTGATTTTATCGCCGCCGAGGATACGCGAGTAACAATAAAGCTTTTAAACCACTTGGGTATAAAAAAGCCGATGGTGAGCTATTTCGAGCACAACAAAACAGAGAGCGGCGCCATGATACTCGACAGGCTTCTCCGCAGTGAGAGCTGCGCGCTGGTCACCGATGCCGGCACGCCTGCGATAAGCGATCCCGGAGAGGACCTTGTCGCTCTTTGCGCAAAAAGCGGCATTGAAATCATCAGCGTGCCGGGCTGCTGCGCCGCGATATCGGCGCTTGCTGTTTCCGGCCTTAAAACCGGCCGCTTCACCTTCGAGGGTTTTCTGTCTACCAGTAAAAAAAGCCGCGAGGCTCATCTTCAATCCCTTAAAAACGAGCAGCGAACAATGATATTTTACGAAGCCCCGCACAAGCTTAGGGCTACGCTGTCAGATATGCGCGACGCTTTCGGAGGTGACAGAAAAATTGCACTTTGCCGTGAAATCACAAAGCTTCACGAGGAAACTCTTCGCATGACTCTGTCTGATGCAGTCTCATACTATCAAAACACGCCGCCTAAGGGCGAGTTTGTTCTCGTTATAGAGGGTGCTTTCCCCTCCCCCCAACCCAGGATCAGCCTTGACGACGCCTTAAGGCGCGTTTCTGAATTACGGGACGGCGGAATGTCCCTTAAGGAGGCCGCAAAAAGGTGCGCAGAGGAAACCGGCTTTACAAAAAACGAGCTTTACGATGCTGCATTGGGAAAATAAGGCATAAAAGCTTACTTATACTTACAATATTTAAGTAAAATTAATATATTATTAATAATTTTGTTAACATTGCGGATAGCCTTTCCTATTAGAATCTGGTATTATATAAATATTGCAGAGTCCTAATACGGCCCTCGACAATAATAATATTTGTTAAAAAGGGAGTTAATATGGAGCATAAACCTTTTTTAAAAAAACGGGAGCTGATAGCCTTAATCGTGATAGTCGCGATTTTTGTGGCTGTCGGACTTTTTATTATTCTTCACGAAATAAGCCTCGCGGTCGATACTACTATCGACGGGATACAATACAGGATCAACGACCCGGGTTATGAAGAGCGCGTAAAGATCAGGATATCTGGAATATATAAGGAGTCTCTTTTTCAAGACAGCACCTTCAAAGGCAAGATACAAATCTCGAATTATGATTTTACTCAGAGCTATACCGCTTCAATAGTATTCAACGGCGACTTTTCCTATGTTACATACTATAACTACGGAGAAAAAAATTCAGACCATATGAAGAAGACCGGGATTGTGGATACTCCGATAACGCTGGGCCAGATTTGCACGTCGAAATCCTTCAAGCAGGTTCTTATGACCGTATTTGAAGAAAACGTTGACGGATCGGGAAGCGGATGGGATTCCGGCAGCGGCATTATCATCTGCGCTCCCGCAACCACCAGAGCCGAGGCCGTCAAGCTTGCCGAGAAGCTCTCCAAGGGCAGCAGTATCCTTAACGACTACGTTAAGAACTGGAATTAGGATAAATAAAGAAATAAAGAGGCGGTGCAGAAGCCGCCTCTTTTGAATTTGTTTTATTTCAACCTGCCTGCTATCGCATCAATGAATTCCCAGGAGTTTACATAGTTTGGCTTTTCTCCTTCGATAAGCGCCGCAAGGTCGCCCGTCATCGTGCCCTCTCTGATTGTATCGAGCGTCGCTTTTTCAAGCCTGTCAGCGAAAGCAGCAAGGTCGGAAAGGCCATCAAGCTCTCCGCGCTTTTTGAGAGCTCCGCTCCATGCAAAAATAGTTGCTACCGGGTTTGTGGAGGTTTTTTCTCCCTTTAAATATCGGTAATAGTGCCTGGTAACAGTTCCATGAGCGGCCTCAAACTCGTATTTGCCGTCCGGCGATACCAGCACGCTCGTCATCATTGCAAGCGAACCGAAGGCGGTCGAAACCATGTCGCTCATTACGTCGCCGTCATAGTTCTTGCAGGCCCAGATGTAGCCGCCCTCCGAGCGGATAACCCGCGCGACTGCGTCATCGATAAGCGTATAGAAGTATTCTATCCCCAGCTTTTTAAACTCCGCTTTATACTCTTCGTAAACGCGCTCAAAAATTTCCTTGAAGGCTCCGTCGTAAACCTTCGAAATAGTGTCCTTTGTCGAGAACCAGAGATCCTGCTTCATGTCTATCGCGTACTTAAAGCAGGAATGCGCGAAGCTCTCGATAGAGCCCTCCATATTGTGTATACCCTGAAGCACTCCCGGCCCGCTCATCTTCTGGATGAGCTTTTTTTCCGTCTTTCCGCTTTCTGACGTGAATACGAGCTCCGCCGTGCCTCCCTCTGTCGTTCTGATTTCCGAAGATTTGTAGACATCTCCATAGGCGTGACGTGCGATCGTGATAGGCTTCTTCCATGTCCTCACAACAGGCTTGATGCAGTCAAGCATTATTGGAGTTCTGAACACCGTGCCGTCTAAAATGCCGCGGATAGTACCGTTCGGGCTCTTCCACATTTCCTTGAGCTTATACTCCGTCATGCGCTGGGCATTCGGGGTGATAGTCGCACACTTTACCGCTACT
>JAJUHS010000069.1 GCA_029267755.1 Clostridiales bacterium | reverse complement strand
CCGAGGCGGAAAGGTTAAATACGGAAGCCGCCAGAAGGCTGCTGGCAAAGTAAGCTACGCGGCAATAAGTTTTACATTAAAGCAAAGGAATTGAATCATGGATATAATAAAAAGATTATCGGACGAGCTTAAAATAAGGCCTTCGCAGACCGAGGCGGCCGTAAGGCTTCTTGACGAGGGCAATACCGTGCCATTCATTGCGCGTTACCGCAAGGAGGCCACAGGCAGCCTTGACGATGAGGCGCTAAGAAATTTAAGCGAGAGGCTAACAGCCCTTCGCGCTATTGAGGAGCGCCGCGAGGACGTTCGAAGGCTCATTTCCGAACAGGAAAAGCTGACTCCGGAGATTGAGGCGGCACTTAACAGGGCAGAGTCCGTTGCCGAGATAGACGATATTTACAGGCCTTTCCGTCCGAAGCGGAGAACAAGAGCCTCGATAGCAGCTGAGCAGGGGCTTGCTCCGCTTGCGGAGATACTGCTGAAGCTGGAGAAGAACACAGATATCTTCAAGGCGGCGGAGGAATTTATAAACGAGGAAAAGGGCGTTTTGACCGCCGAGGCCGCTCTCGCTGGCGCAAGGGACATAATCGCCGAGAAGGTTTCCGACACCGCTGAATTCCGCAAGTGGATACGCGATTTTACCTTCGAAAACGGGCTCGTCGTATCGAAGGCGAAAACAACCGAGGACACCGTTTACAGCCAGTATTACGAGTATGCCGAGCCGCTTTCAAAGATACCGCCGCACCGAGCGCTCGCGATAAACAGGGGAGAGCGCGAGGGCGTGCTTTCGGTCAAAATCGAGGTCGACGAGGAGCGAATACTTTCTTATCTTAAGGAGAAAATGTGCGGAGGAGCGGTTTCGCCTTCCTCAAATCAGGTCGCGGAGGCCGCGGAGGACGCCTACAAGCGTCTTATAGCTCCGTCTGTGCAAAACGAGGTCAGGGGAGCGGTCACGGAGAAGGCAGAGGCGCAGGCTATTGACGTCTTCGGCGAAAACTTGAAAAATCTGTTGCTTCAGCCGCCGGTCAGAGGTCGGGTTGTAATGGGGTTCGATCCCGCATACCGCACCGGCTGCAAGATCGCTGTCGTAAACGACGTCGGCGACGTGCTTATAACCACTGTGGTCTATCCCACTCCGCCTCAGAACAAGACGGAGGAAGCGCGGCGCATTCTGACGAATATAATAAATACATTTAAAGTCGACATAATATCGATAGGCAATGGTACGGCCTCCAAGGAGAGCGAGATTTTCATCGCCGATATGCTCAAGGGCATAGAGCGCAAGGTTAGTTATATAATGACGAGCGAGGCGGGCGCTTCGGTTTATTCGGCGTCGAAGCTCGCGAGCGAGGAGTTCCCGGACTTCGACGTTTCGCTCAGGAGCGCGGTGTCGATAGCGAGAAGGCTTCAGGACCCTCTTGCGGAGCTTGTAAAAATCGATCCGAAGGCGATAGGCGTCGGACAGTACCAGCACGATATGGACCCGAAACAGCTTTCACAGTCTTTAAACGGCGTTGTCGAGTCCTGCGTGAGCAGCGTCGGAGCCGACCTCAATACAGCCTCGGTATCACTGCTCTCGCATATCGCCGGTATAAACGCCAATATCGCAAAGAATATCTACGATTATAGGGTTTCAAATTCACGCTTCAATAAGCGTTCCGAGCTTAAAAAGGTCAAGGGGATAGGTGAAAAGGTATTCCTCCAATGCGCGGGTTTTTTAAGAGTGCCGGAGAGCCGGGAAGTGCTTGACAACACCGCCGTGCACCCGGAATCCTACGAGGCGGCGAAGAATCTTCTGATGCTGACCGGATACACAGAGGAAGATGTGAAAAACCGCAGAGTAAACGAACTGAGCGAGCGCGTTTCAAAGCTCGGTTGGGCAAACGTGGCCCAAAGGCTCAAAATAGGCGAACCTACCCTGAGAGACATTGTTTCCGAGCTGCTGAAGCCGGGCCGCGACCCGCGCGACGAGTTGCCGCAGCCCATACTGAGGACTGATATACTGGATATAAACAGTCTCAAGCCGGGCATGGAGCTGGTAGGAACTGTCCGGAATGTCGCTGATTTCGGAGCTTTCGTCGATATAGGCGTGCATCAGGACGGGCTGGTGCATATAAGCAAGCTGTCGGACAAATTCGTAAAGCGCGCGATGGACGTCGTAAGCGTTGGCGATATAATAAAGGTACGGGTTTTGGAAGTGGACACCGCAAAAAAGAGGATTTCGCTTCAGAAAATCTAGTTGTGGGGAGGAGCTTTCATGTATAAGCAAAGGATTGACGAGTATTTTGAAAGGCACAGGGATGAGATGATAAAGGACATCTGCCGCCTTATAAACGTAAAGAGTGTCAGGGGCGAGCCGCGAAGCGGCATGCCCTTCGGAGAAGGCCCCGCAGCGGCTCTCGACGAGGCGCTAAAAATAGCGTCTGAGCTGGGATTTGAGCCCAGGAACATGGATAATTACGTCGGCGTCGTAGATTTGAACGGCAGTGCGACTGAGCTTACGATACTGTCTCACCTTGACGTCGTACACGAGGGCGGCGGCTGGACTAAGGAACCTTTCTCCGCGTGTGTAGAGAACGGCAAAATATTCGGACGGGGCGCTTCCGACGACAAGGGGCCGTCTGTTGCGGCGCTTTATGCTCTCGCCGCCGCGAGGGAGATCGAGCCGAACCTTTCCAAAAACGCGAGGCTCGTGTTCGGAACGGCGGAGGAGACGGGAAGCGAGGATATAGCCTATTACTTCGGACGTGAGAAAGCGTCGCCCTGCACCTTTTCACCCGACGGGGATTTCCCGGTAATAAATGCGGAAAAGGGAAGGTATGCCCCGCGCTTCGGAGCTTCATGGCCGGAGAGCGCAGATTTGCCGCGGATAGTATCGATAAAAGCCGGCGAAGCGGCAAACGCGGTCCCGTCGGAGGCCGCAGCCGTCGTAGAGGGGCTTGACTTTGATACCTTTGAAGAGTATTGCGATATGTTTAACGAATACTCTGGAGCGGAATTCACGCTCCGAGAAGAGGGAAACCTTATCACGGTAACAGCTAAGGGCAAGGGAGCACATGCCGCAGACCCGCAGAAGGGCAACAATGCACTCACGGCAATGATTTTTCTGCTCTCGCATACGAACTTCGCTCCGAGCGAAAGCTATAAAATGATTTGCGAGCTGAACTGCCTGTTCCCGCACGGCGAATTTTATGGCAAAGGACTCGGAATCGAACAAAAAGACGAGATTTCGGGCCCGCTTACGCTAAGCTTGAATGTAATGGACTTTTCCTTGACGGGGTTTTCGGCGCGCTTTGATTGCCGCTTTCCGGTAAGCGGTACCAAAGAGAGTACGGCGGACGCCGCAAGTGCAGTTTTGAAAGCCAAAGGTATTGAAATCACAGGCAATGACAATGTTACTCCTCCGCACTACGTTCCCGCCGATTCGCCCTTCGTCAGGAAGCTGCTTACGGCTTACGAAACTTACACCGGGTGTAAAGGAAAATGCATTGCGGTGGGCGGAGGGACTTATGTGCACGAAATTGAGGGCGGTGTGGCTTTCGGATGCACGATGCCTGGAGCTGACAACCATATTCACGGCTCGGATGAGTTCGTTGCCATAGACGATATCGTGACGGGAGCGAAGATTTTTGCCCAGGCGATACTCGATATCTGCAAATAGCAGTCATAAACGACGATTTTTAGCGCTGCCGCGCATGGAGGGACAGTATGATTACTTCCGAACAGATAAAAAATGACGAAACAATAAAAACCTATATAACCAAGGCGGACGAATCGCTGATAGCACTGGGTTATACCGAGCATAGCTTCGCCCACGTTACAAAGGTTGCCGAGACCGCGAAGTACATACTCGAAACGCTCGGCTATCCGGAAAGGGACTGCGAGCTTGCGTGGATCGCCGGGTACCTTCACGATATCGGCAATCTCGTCAATCGCAAGGACCACGCCCAGAGCGGCGCCGTCATGGCCTTCCGAATACTTGACAAGATGGGTTTTCCAGCGGACGAGATCGCCACAATCGTTACTGCGATAGGCAATCACGACGAGGCTACTGCCGAGGCGGTAAACCCTGTTTCCGCGGCGTTGATCCTCGCAGACAAAACCGACGTACGCCGCAGCCGTGTACGCAATAAGGACGAATCGACCTTCGATATCCATGACAGAGTAAATTACTCGGCGAAGAAATCCATAACTAAAATAAACGAGGACAAAACAATAATAAAGTTGAAGCTAACCGTCGACCAGCGCTACGGCACGGTTATGGACTATTTCGAGATATTTTTAGGACGCATGATACTATGCCGAAAGGCGGCGGAAAGACTGGGACTGCAATTCAAGCTCATTATTAACGAACAGCAGCTGCTGTAAGAAAGGAGTATTTGGAAATGGGTTCTCCTTATGAAGTTAGCGAACTTGGAAAGGGTTTTTGGGCAGTTAAAGAGGATTTTGTTCGCTTTTTTCTAATTGAGGGCAGCAATAAGGCTATGCTTATTGACACGGGCCTAGGCGGCGGAAATTTGGTGGAGCTTGTTAAGAACCTTACAGATAAGCCGGTTATAATCGTCAACACCCATGCTGACGGCGATCATATAGGCGGCAACGGCTTTTTTGAAAGCATCCATATGCATCCCTCTGAGTATGACTATTATTTATTTGGCAAACAGGAGAGAAATTCAAAGCTCATTCCGCTTTGGGAGGGCGACGTTATCGACCTCGGAGGCAGGAAGTTTGAGGTCATATTAATTCCGGGACACACGCCGGGAAGCATAGCCCTGCTTGACAGGGAGAACCGTTTTCTTTTCGCCGGAGATTCGCTGCAAAGGGAGCTTATCTATATGATAGGCCGGGGAAGAAACCTGCCTGCCTTCGGCGAAACGCTTAAAAAGCTTCTTAAGCTCATTCCGGCGTTTGACACAGTATACGCTTTTCACGGTCATGCGGTTGCTGAAGGTCCGGAGCTGGTGCGCGACGTGGCGGATGCCTACGAAAGGCTTATGGCCGGCCAAGTCAAAGGTGTTTTGACAGATGACCCTATGAAGGCCAAGATTTATGACTGCGGAGTCACAAGGTTTCTGACGGAGCCGGACTGCGAGCTTTAGGGAAATATTTTTCAGCCAAGCTTTTATTTCACTGCATACGACCCCTAATGATTCGAATATACTATTGCTAACGTGCTAACGGCAATGTAACCAGTGGTTAATCGGCTGAATCGTATAGGATTATTGGGAAGTGAAGTTTATGGCCTCCAACAATTCTCCTTCCGCCATGAGGGCGGTAAAGAAATGGCTGTATTTTGGGATACCCATTATGTTTATCATCGGCGGCCTTACGCATTTTGCCTTTAATCTGTCAGGACATAACCCGGTTGCCGCAGCCTTTGTCCCCGTCAACGAAAGCGTCTGGGAGCACCTTAAAATGGCCTTCTGGACGCCGCTGATTTGGTGGATTATAGGTTACTTTGTACTTGAGGATAAGTATGGGATAACTGCCTGCGGCTGGTTTTCGGCCTGCGCCGTTGCGCTATATTTCAACATGGTTTTCATACCCGCTTTTTACTATACATATTCGGGGGCCTTTGGCTGCCATTCGGTCGTTATGGATATCCTTTCCTTTCTGCTGAGCCTGATACTGGGGCATGTTCTTGCCGTTCACTTTTACAGGTTCGCGGGCTCAAGACGAAAAGCCTGCGTTTTCCCTTTTATCGCTATTGCCCTTCTCGCGGCGGCGTTTGCTGTTTTTACCTTCTATTCTCCGCACATCCCGCTTTTCTTTGACTTCGGCGCGGGACATTACGGCATAGCCTAGACTATAATAAACACATAATGTGCTCTGACCAAACGAGTTAATGCCGGTCAGAGCGCATTTTTAATCGGCTGTGTATTTTTTGCCCTCAGGATGGCACAATAAGGCGGAGATTAACTGACGGGACGGTGGATTTGTGAAATCTGTTTTCTTTGTCAAGGGCGCGTCCACTGCCGAAGATTTAAAGCGCATTCACCCTTTAGATATGCGCAGACCATATAAGATTGAAAAAATAATACGTCTCGGAGATATAGACTATAAAAACTTTATCGAGGATTTACGGCCTGAAAGGTGGTTTATCAGTGAAAACGCGGAGCTTTGCCGTGTGGACGGAGAGGGAGTCTGGCACTCTCTTTTGATTCTTGGCGGAGGCCGGGACGGTATACTCGTTATGTCGGCGGGAGCAGTCTATCCAATGTGGGCGGCTTATCTTGAAAATGCGGCAGAGACGGAGGACTTATGAGGTATGGCAAACAGCTAAAAAGAGATGCAAAATAAAAAGGAAAGACGGGGCATTTTTGGAGCACCGTCTTTATCTTTTGCTGATTATCAGACATCGGTTCCGGCGGAAAGAGTTCTTTCCGCTTCGAGTGCCGCATTCTCAGAGGCTTCGATCCTTAGTCTTTTGAGTATGGAGTTATAGAGGACAACAGAAATTACCAGCGTCAGCGAATCGGAGATCAGCTGAGTCCAGATTATGCCGAAGAGTCCCGCTATGTAGTTCATCAGGAAGAGCAGGGGGATGTTGATCAGCCCTTGGCGGCATATGGAGAGAATAAGCGATTGCGTACCCTTTCCCATAGCCTGGAAGGTGGTGTTAAGCAGGAAGTTCATTTGCATGACGGGGACGGCAAGGCAGGCTATGCGCAAAAACTTTGTACCCAAAATTATTGTGTCGGGATCACGGATAAAAATACGCACCAGGAAAGAGGGGATAAGCTGAAATACGCCTATGCACAGGGCTGAAAACCCGATTGCCCAAAGGCGGCCGGTGTTGCTTACGGCATGCATGCGGTCATATTTTTTTGCGGCGTAGTTGTAAGCGATTAGAGGCAGCATGCCCTGCGACAGTCCCATGCTTACGCTCATGGGTATCATGTCTATCTTCTTTACTATTCCGAAGGCCGCAAGGGCAATGTCGCTGTAACTCGCGGAGAGCTTGTTGATCACCATGTTTGAAATGCAGACCAGAAGGGTTGAAATCGCCGCAGGGAAGCCGACAGACAACACCTGCTTTATATAAGACCATGGAAGATGAAAGTTTTTCGGAGACATCGAAAGCACGGTGCGATCCCGCATACGGTAAATCACAAGAAGAAAATATACCATTGTGGCGACGTTAGAAAGCATAGTGGCTATGGCAGCGCCCTTGACGCCCATGTTAAAAGGAAAAATGAATATCGGGTCAAGAACCATGTTGAGAATTCCTCCGCCCGCTATTCCAAAGCTGGATTGCCTCGCGCAGCCCTCGCTGCGGAGAAAGTGCGCCAGATATGAGCTTATCGCAGTAGGAACGCCGCCCACGACGACTACCCAAAAAGTGTAATCGCGGCAAAAGGCCATCGTGTTTTCGCTCGAACCGAGAAGCTGCAAAAAGGGATCCATGAATAAAAGGACAATTATAGAATAGACAAGCGACATTGCAATACCTGTCCAAAAGCCGAAGGAGGATACGCGCTTTGCCTCCTCGGGTCGGTTCGAGCCTAACATGCGCGAAATAAGGCTTCCGCCGCCTATTCCGATAAGATTGGCTATCGAAACGATTATGAAAAACAGCGAAAACGATAGGGATACGCCCGCAACCATGTAGGGATTGTTTGTCTGCCCTATAAAAAATGTATCGGCAAGGTTATATATCATCGTAACAAGCTGGCTTAGTATCGTCGGTATGGCAAGACTTGCGAGAGCCTTGGGAACCGGCATCGATTCGAATATTTCTTTCTTTTTGTCCATAATCATAAACGAGTCACTTCCAAAATAAAATGCGCGGCGCAGGCATTAACGAGCAAGCTATGTATTACAGCAAACTATACCCTTTTTTACCTTTCCGCATTGTATATTATACAAGGAACCGGCAAAATAAGCAATACATTTTTTCCTTAAAATATCGGTGAGTTTGTGTCAAAAGTGAGCCGTCTTCACGGACGGCTCACTTCGAAGCAGGGGGGGATTACAGCTTGTCGGCCATAGCCTCCAGGAGCTTTGCGTCTGCGCTCAGCTCCTGCACCGAAGCTGCGATCTGAGAAAAAGCCGAGGACTCGGTGCTGATAATTTCGGAGGTTTTCGCGGTCATTTCACAGATATCCTTAACGGATTTGTTGACAGCCTCGAGAAGAGAGTCTATCTTGCCAACGGACTGGCGGCTGGTTTCGGAGAGCTTACGTATTTCCTGGGCGATAACCTTGAAGCCCTTGCCGTCGGCGCCCGCCCTTGTCGCCTCTATCGAGGCATTAATTCCGAGCAGGTTGGTCTGCGAGGTTACCTGATTCATAAAGCCGAATATCTTATCCGTGCTGTTTACGTTATTCTGTGCTTCGTCTATCAGGTGAGACGCCTCGGAGTTCATTTCCACTATGGTCTGAAGCTTCTGGGCAAAATTTACCGTAACGTCGGCAATCTGCTGGAGCGCTTCGGAGAGATGCTTTGAGTAATTTAAAAGCTCGTCCCTCCTTGAAAGGCTCTTTGCCACCATTACGCAGCCCTCTACCTTGCCGTATCTGTTTTTGATCGGTACTACATAGTTTTTGAACGCCGTTCCGTAAACCTCCTTGGGGACCTCACTTATTGCTATATTGCCGTCTCGCATAGCCTTATAGGCCGTGCCGCCGCTCCGTATGGGCTCTCCAGGCGCGTTGCTTAGCGGAATCGCGGCGCAGGGCTGACTATTAAGATACTTCTCCGTGTCTGTAATCGCTATGGAAGCTTCATTATCAAAAAAATACGGCAAGTATGGAAGGACAATGTTAAACGCATTTAATACCTCATTTTCCGAGAACTCAGCCATGATATATCCACTCCCCATAAATTTTTTTCCGAACTTTAAATATATTAATGTTTGCTATGTTATTTATCGATATATTTCTGACTATAATTAATATTTTTTTATTGAAAACAGATACTGGCGGCTCTTTGGGGTTTTATGCCAAACAAACCCTGCGGCTATTTGCGGCCTGTTTATGGCTCAAATTGTCGTCTTACGGCCAAGGGCTCTACTGTGCTATGATATTGACGTAAAATATTGCACAAAGGAGGATGAGGCGGTGGGCATAAAGGCACCGGAAAAAAGCTGCAGTCTCGATTTCGGAACGGCAAACGCAAAGCAAAGGCTTTTTTACCTGTCAAGGACGCTTTATACGGCCTATGGAGGGGCAAGAGGCGGCGGGAAATCACATGCGGTAAGGATAAAGGCGGCGGGCGGGGCGCTTACGCACCCAGGAATAAAAATCCTTATAGTCCGACGAACCTATCCGGAGCTTCAAAATTCCATTTTGGAGCCTCTCTTAAAGCTGATACCCCGGGAGCTGGCGAGCTATAACGCGTCAACTCGTACGCTGAGCTTTTTTAACGGCTCGGTTATCAGGTTCGGGCACTGCAATATTGGCTCACTCGGCGAGTATCAGGGGCAGGAGTACGACTGGATATTCATGGACGAGGCGACGCAGTTTACCTATGACGAGTTTAGGACTCTGGGCGGATGCCTTCGCGGCGTAAACGACATCCCAAAGCGGTTCTATCTGACCTGCAACCCCGGGGGCGTGGGACACAGCTGGGTAAAGAGACTATTCATCGACAGAAACTTCTGCATTGACCCAAACGACCCCGAAAGAAGCGAGGATCCAACGGACTACAGCTTCATATTCGCAACGGTTGAGGACAACGAGGCGGTGCTTAAGGGATCGCCGCAGTATCTGAAGATGCTGTCCTGCCTGCCCGAAAGCATAAGGCGGGCGCACCGCTACGGGGAATGGGACGCGCTTTCGGGCAGCTACTTTTCCGAGTTCCGATGGGAGACGCACACGATAGAACCGTTTAAGATACCGCCCGGATGGACGAAATACAGAGCCTTTGACTATGGGCTCGATATGTTTGCCTGCCTTTGGGTGGCGGTTGACAGCTCGGGCAGGAGCTATGTCTACCGCGAGGCGCGGGCCAGAAACCTTATCGTGTCGGAAGCGGCAAAGCTGATGCGCGAAATGACGATGCCGGAAGAAAAAATCGCCTGCACGATAGCTCCGCCCGACATGTGGAGCACCCAGCGCGACAGCGGGCTTACGATTGCAGAGATATTTGCGCAAAACGGCACCGCACTTACAAGGGCGAGCAATATGCGCGTGCAGGGCTGGCTCGCGGTAAAGGAGCTTTTAAAGCCTGCCGAGGACGGCGTTCCCATGCTGCTCATTTTCCGTGATTGCCGTGGACTAATAAGCGATCTGCCGAGCCTTCAGCATTCTGACAAAAACCCCTCTGACGCGGCGACCGAGCCGCACGATATTACTCACGCGACCGACGCCCTGCGCTATTACTGCAAAATGAGGGCAATACCAGGCGGCGATGATGATCGGCAGGGCGGTGACGAATACGGCGGCTATATTGACGCGATGACCGGCGGAGAGCCGGGGTTCGGATATTTGGAGTTTTAACGGGGAATAATGCCTGCTTTCATAAGAGCAGGCTTTTT
>JAJUHS010000033.1 GCA_029267755.1 Clostridiales bacterium | reverse complement strand
GGTCTTGTGGATGTCGTTAATGCCTTTTGCTATTGCCTGGGCAAGTGAATTCAGCTGGTTCATGTAATATGGGATTCCTGAGCTGTTTGCGTCTTCGCCGGTAATCATCTCCATATTTGCGTAAAGCTTTCCGCCGGTCAGCGTTCCATCTTCTATGCTGATTTTTTCGCTTTCCAAGGTAAGATTATTCCTATTATATTCGACCCAGGCAGCTGTGTTTGAAGCTACGGAGCTCTCTATCGAATATGAGTTTTGACCGGAAACCAGCGCAACACCTGAAAAGGTGATATCAATCAAATCCGTGTTACCGGCGTTCTGCGTGCTCTGGATATCGGCGAGCGCGCTTAGCTGGGCTATCAGCGTATTGCGCTGCTCTTTCCACGCCGGGACAGACGCGTTGGTCGGGTCTGCCGCAATGTTCTGGTTAATAGAAGCGATCTGCTGTGTCAGTGAATCAATATCGGAGGCTTTGCTCTTCACCGTGTCTACCTTTATCTCGTTCGCCGTAGTTCCGCAGACAAGACTTGCATCTCCGATTTTTACATCTACCATACTGGGATTTGTCGAGTTGTTTTCATATGTTATGTTTACATAGCCCGAAAGCTCATCCAAAAGCAGGTTGCGCTCGTCGTTCAGATCGTTCGCAGCGTCGCCCGCACGCTCATAGCTGGCAATGGCGTCATTTAGCGCCGCTATTTTCTGGGCCATAGAATTAATCTTCTGAGATATGGTGCTTAAGCTGTCGTTTTGGTCGTTCCAGAGGGAAACCATCTCCTGGTATACATTTTGAAAATTCTCCGTCATGCCAATGGCCTGCTGCTGCACATTTGTCCTGTATTCTTTGCTCGATGTGTCCTTCGAGAACGAGTTCAGCGCATCAAAGTACTTTTCCATCGAGGCTGTAAGACCGCCGTCCTCGTCTTCCCCGTTAAAAAGACCCTCAAGATATGTGAGCGCCTGTGTCCTCGATTCGCTGTAACTGTAACTTGTATTCAGCTTGCGGTACTGCTGATCAAGGTAGGAGCTTCTGAGCTGCTGCACGCTTAATACTTCAACCCCCTGCCCGACGGTGTTATCCTCCGTAGGGTGAAGGAGGCGATACGCATAGCCGGTTTCCTTTGCGGAGGTTATAAGTCTCTGCCGCGTATACCCCACGGTATTTGCGTTTGCAATATTGTGACCTGTGATTTTTAAATTTTGCATTGACACCGAAAGCCCCGACTTGGCGGTCTCTAACATTCCGAAAGTTGAAGACATCTTACCCACCCTATCCTATATGTGGAAATCCAATAAGTTTAAATTTCCGGATTCTTCTCTCCTGTATCCCTGTACATTATAAAAATTGCTTCTCTTCCTTGGAACCAAAAGCATATTTATCATATAGTCCGTATAGTTGATGTTAAATCTTAAAAGCTCGGTATTTTTTGCGTTTTGCAGGGAGAGATTTTTTACCTTTTCCGCCATTGAGTTTTTGGCGTTTAAAAGCTGAACCTTGCATTGCGGATCGTCGACACACGCAATAAGCTGATCCATATGGTATTTCGCGCTTTCGTCGCCAATAGCGGACGCAAGCACTGCGGCTGCCTCCTCCCGCTCCTCTTCTCTTCTGCCGAGCTCTGTTGCAAGCTCCTCTTCCTTCTCCCGGATGGCGGCCAACCCCTCTATATTCTGCGAGGTTATGAGAAACTCCTGCTCATGCGCGCAGGCAAGCAAGCTATCGAGTATCCCGGCTATATCCGACATTACCGAGAGAAGCTTCCCGGCCGCGCCTACTGCGGCTTCATTCTTCATTTGGCGACCCTCATTCTACTTCTCGGACAAACCGTTAATTATACTGTCCGCGATCTGGTCGTCTGTAACTTTATATGTGTTGTTTTTAATTCTCGCCGTTATGTCGGCTACCTTGGCGTCCTCGTCCGTGCCAATCTTTTCGGCAGCCTCTCTTGCCGCTTTTATAATGGCGGAATACTTCTGAGCGCCCTCCGACAATTCTACCGAATCGGAAATTCTTGAAGCCGTAGACGGCTTTGAGGACGCTACTCCTACATTATTCACATATTTTGATATTGCATCGCTCTGCTGAACAGAATTTATTTTCATGGTTACCACTCTCCAATTGTGCTCTACTTGTTGTTATAATAGTTAATCGGCAATATCTCGGGTTTGCCCTTTTCGTCGTTTTTCAAATCCTTTTTGACCTTCAGGCTCTCCGCCAGAACCTTCATCCTGCATTGCTCGCAAAGAGGACCGGCCGAGGTTTCCGCGCCGCAAGCCCTGCAGCGGTTGCCTATTCCCATTTTGTTGTCTATGTTGATTTTGCCCTGCTTTATCAGGTAAGTGAGCTGCTTCTCGCTAACTTCCGTATTTTCCACGATCAGTGCGAAATTGGCCTTATCCGGATTCTGATATATGAACTTTCTTACCTTCAAATACGCCTCGTCAAGTTCTTTCGTACAATTCCGGCATATTTTCGAGCCAAAGCTGTTAAAAGCATTTCCGCAGTATTCACATCTGCTAAGCGCCACCTTAATTTACCCCCAAAATTAACGCATGTTGTTTGCAAGTCCGTCCATTTCGTCCGCCGTCTGAAGGGCTTTGCTGGCAATTGAAAAAGCCCTCTGAGACCTCATTAGCAGCGTCAGCTCCTGGGCAAGATCCACGTTGGAGCCCTCAAGGCTGCCCTGTGCAACCTGCGGGTCGCGAGCTACGACAGGTTCGCCTGAATTTGCGGTCGCGCTGAAACAGCTTTTTCCCGCCTGCATAAGACCTTCAGGATTAGAAAACTCCACTATTCCAAGCTCCGCAATCCGGGTATCTCCAACGCCAAGCACACCCGATTCCGTAACCGAGAGATTGCTGATATCCTTCGGCAGCATTATTCTGGAACCGCGAGAATCAAGCACATAATATCCTTCCGCAGTGACCAGATAATTTCCGTTTCCTTCCACAGAAATCCCGAAGCTGCCGTTTCTGGTGTACACTCTTTCACCTTGAGAATTCTCCGCAGTAAAAAACCCCTCGCCGCGAATCGAAAAATCCGTAAGCGAGCCCGTTGTCATGAGCTTTCCCGCCGTAAAGTCAGTCGATGTGGCGCCTGTCAGAACGCCGCTTCCGGCCAGCAGATTATTTTGCTCGCTTTCTCCCGCCGGATTGTCCATCAGCGAATACAGCGCATCCTTAAAATCGACCCGTGCCGATTTATAACCCACCGAATTGACATTTGCTACATTAGACGCTATGGCGTCAAGCCTAAGCTGCTGGTTTTTAATTCCTGAGGCAGCGGTATAAATCGCGCGCATAATGCCCTCCCATGCAAACGGTTCTTATTGAACATATTTGCCGCTTCAAGCCGCGGCATCGGCTATCGATTTTAAGCGGCTAGCTTCCGACCTTGCCGATATTCGCCGCCATACCCATAGTATCGTCCGTCATGCTTACAATCTTCTGGCCGGCCTCATATTTTCTATATAAAGTAAGCAAATTCACCATTTCGTCCGCTACATTTACGTTTGAATTCTCCTGGGCGAACTGCCTTACTGTGGCGCCGTTGGCATTGACCGCAGCCGAACCGCCATACGCGTAGTAGAGGTTGTCACCCTGCTTCCTTAAAACGCCGAGGTCGCCGAATGTCACGAGCCTTAACCTGTCGGTTTCGCCCGAAGCCCCCGTCACAGTTCCGTTCGACGAGACCGTAAAGTCTGAGTTTCCTACATTAATGCGGCCGTTTTCCCCAAGCACATAATAACCGTCTGCCGTTACAAGATATCCTGCCCCGTCCACCTTAAAATTACCGGAGCGTGTATAGCGCTCGCCGTTTTCTGTTTCGACGGCGAAGAAGCCTTCCCCCTCGATTGCAAGGTCTGTCGACTTGCCGGTTTGCTCCAGAACACCCGGAGCAAAATCCGTAAAGAGTTCATCTATATGAGTGCCGTGGTTATACGGGCCGACTTCGTTTGTACCGTAAATACTTACGCTGGGATCGTTTATCCTGTACAACATCACTTCGCTGAATGAGGAAGTAACAAGCGTATCCTTTTTAAAGCCCGTTGTTTCGGCGTTGACGAGATTATTTGTTAAAACATCCATCCTGTTGCGCTGAACGGCCATGCCCGTCGCCGCAGTATAAAGGCCGCGAACCATATACATTCCTCCCTTTATGGCGCGTGCAAAAATACCGCTAGGGATTTTCGCTCACACCATTATTATCGTTATTTAATATCGATTCTTTAGTACGTTTACAAAATTCCATATAATAAACCAAAAAAACAACATATTTCCAGCTTGTTTTTTGTTAACTATATCAATTTTCCAGCTTGATTCTCATTTCCATAAGCACCCTTGAATGTATCTGGGACACTCTCGACTCGGAAATCTCCAGTATTTTCGCTATATTCCTCATGGTAAGCCCCTCATAATAATGGAGAGTTATCACCATTTTTTCTCTCTCCGGCAGTGACTCTATGACCTTTTTCAGTGCCTCAGACATCACTTCACTTTCAATTTGCTGATATGGGTCGTTTTTGTAATTATCAGCGAACTCGTCCGTTTCCTTCTCGAAAAGCATTGACTCAAAGTATACGAGGTTGAACATTAGGGTCTTCTGCAGAACCTTCTGAACGGCGCTAAGCTTTACTCCGAGATAATCAGCGATCTCCTTTTCGGTCGGCCTCCTGTTCAGGTTTGCTTCCAGCGTCTCATAAGCCTTTTTAATGCTGCTTATCTTGCTTCTCAGGCTTGTCGGAGCCCAGTCCTGCTTCCTCATATAGTCTATGATCTCTCCGCGGATACGGATAGAGGCATATGTCTGGAACTTTACGCCGAACGACTTGTCAAACTTATTCACCGCATCGATTAACCCGAGAACGCCGCAGCTTATAAGCTCGTCCTTTTCGCTGTAATCCTTATACTGAGGCATAAGCCGTTTTACAACGATATTCACGATATACAGGTAATTAAGTATTAACTTGTTTCTGATCTCTTCGCTGCGCGTTTCGAAATACTGTTCCCATAAGCTATCCGCATCATTTAAGGCTTCTATATCCATACGCCTTACCTCTTATAATATGACAGTTTATTGCGCTGGCTTAACACAACAAGCTTGATTATCGTGTCCTTTGCCTTTTGAGGCATGCTCTCGAATTTTACCCCCATAAAAAACCCTTTTTGTTTGCCGCTGCACCTGACAACCTTGCCTTTTATATTGGGAAGCGTTTCCCTGATACCCAGAGTATCGATGTCCAAAATGATATCCAGGTGCTGCCCGAGCGCCAAGGGTTCGTTTACCTTGATGAGCATTCCGGTTTCGCTGATGTCCACCGTCCTTGTCGTTTTCCATATTTCCTCTGGATCATCTTCTGATAATAACTTGCGGTATTTCACTCTTATGCTTTCATTTACCCTGAACGCATCTCTTCTCTGTATCTTTGTATTGCTCAGAGCTTCAAGCTCCACGACAAACACTTCGTGCAGTGAGTGCACGTTCCTAACCACGGTTTCCAGCATATACATGGCTTTCTCGTTTACACAGGTAATGTTATATTTTTCTCCGCGAACAATTATGAAAGGCTCCTTGCTGTCTGCGGGCACCAGGATTTTTATGACGTTTTTATCGATTATTTCGCAAATCACCGTTATAAACCCGACATTATTGCATTTGAATCGAACTTCATTTCCGGCCCTGAGTGTTTTTTCCAAGTCTATCATAAAAGCATGACTCCTAACGTGCTTAGGTTATCTTAATAATATTATCAATCTGAAGCTCGACACCCTGGTCTACTTCCGCATAGGAAAGCACCGTCAAATTCGGCGCGACACGCTCAATAAGCTTTTTAAACTTTGCTCTTACGACCGGAGCCGTCAGAACAACGTTCTTTTTGCCCTGCAGCGTAACCTTGTCAATGATCTCTTTTGTATTTATGTACAGGCTCTGAAGCTGGGACGGCTCAAGCACTGTAACAAGTCCCGATTCCGTGCGCTTCGTTTTTTCGATTATGAGCTGCTCCACCTTCGCGTCCAGCGCGGAAATGGACACGTCGTCCCCGGTCAGGAAACGGTTCGTTATGACCCTGCTCAGGTTCTGCCGGACGTATTCCGTAAGATCATCCGGATTTTTCGTTATGCTCCCATAATCTGCAAGCGTTTCAATAATGGTTGCAAGGTTCTTTATAGGCACGTTCTCTTTAAGAAGGCGCACAAGTATCTTTTGTATTTCGCCGTATGAGAACATTTTAGGGACAACCTCTTCGACCAGGGCCGGCTGCTGCTGGGCAAGATTTTCTATAAGCATCTGCACCTGCTGGCGGTTCATAAGCTCGCTGCTGTGCGCCTTTATTACCTCCATAAGATGCGTAGTGATTACGGAAGGCGGATCTATTGTGGTATATCCCAGCAGTTCCGCTTTTTCGCGCTGCTTTTTTGTAATCCATAGCGCCGGCAGGCCGAAAGTGGGCTCAACAGTTTCTATGCCGGTTATGGTTTCCTCGGCCCCATCGGAGTTTATCGCAAGATAATGATCCGTCATAACCTCGCCGTGCGCGACTTCTATGCCCTTGATCATAATTTTGTACTCGTTAGTTCCGAGGCGGACATTATCCCTCATGCGTACTGAGGGAATGATAATGCCTAAATCCATCGCGCACTGCCGTCTTATCATTATGACGCGGTCGAGAAGGTCGCCGCCGAGGCTTGCGTCGACGAGCGGAACCAAACCGTATCCAAACTCAAGCTCGAGCTGCTCTACCTGCAGAAGATTAAGAACGTTTTCCGGCTTGCGCTTTTCATCAGCCGTTTCCTTTATAGCATCCTTTGCAGGCGGCTGCATTTTCTTTTGAACGCTGTTGCGGAGGAAAAAGCCCGAGCCGAGCAGTATCGTGGCCACAAACAGAAGCTGCGGCTTTGGAAATCCGGGCACTATGCAAAGGCATACAAGAACGGCTCCGCAAATAAGCATGGTGTTCGGATTCGCAAAAAGCTGCTTTGATAAATCAGTGCCGAAGCTTCCGTCCGAAGCCGATCTTGTAACGACTATACCTGTGGAAGTGGAAATCAGCAGCGCGGGTATCTGGCTGACAAGGCCGTCGCCCACAGTCGCCAGCGTGTATACCTGTACGGCCTTGCTGATATCCATCTTTCCCATCGTCACGCCGATAATAAGTCCGCCGACGATATTTACAATAGTAATGATTATGCTTAATATAGCGTCGCCCTTGATAAACTTGCTGGCGCCGTCCATAGCTCCGTAAAAATCGGCTTCGCGCTGGATATCTGCGCGGCGCTTTTTCGCCGTTGCGTCGTCAATGGCGCCTGTATTAAGATCAGCGTCGATGGCCATCTGCTTGCCGGGCATGGCGTCGAGCGTAAATCGGGCCGCAACCTCCGAAACACGTTCGGAGCCTTTCGTGATAACAACAAACTGTATTGCGATTATTATAAGAAACGCCACTATCCCGACGACAAGGTTTCCGCTTATGACGAAGGAACCGAAGGTCTTAATAACCTCGCCGGCGTCTCCGCCGTTTCCGAGAATGAGCTTTGTCGACGCAAGGTTTAGCGACAGCCTAAAAAGCGTTGTTATTAGAAGCAGCGTGGGCAGCACCGAAAACTCAAGCGGTCCCTTTATAAACAGCGACATAAGCATAATGAAAAGCGACGCAGTAATATTCATTATAAGCAGAGTATCCAGCAGCCATGTCGGAATAGGGATTATAATAATCAGGATAATTCCGAGTATAAGACCGCTGATTGCCACATCGGATTTCTTCATTGCCCGCAACCTTTCATTTCGCTTTAACTGTTTTATAGACGTAGATCAGGATGTCCGCGATCGCCTGATACATCTCCGTGGGTATTTCGTCCCCGACCTCGCACGACGCATACAGCGCGCGCGCCACAGGCTTGTTCTCCACAATTGTCACCTTATGCTTTTTTGCAAGCTCTTTTATCCTCTGGGCAAGGAAATCCTGTCCCTTGGCGATAACCACCGGAGCCTTGTCTATATTTTCTTTGTATCGGAGGGCCACGGCAAAATGGTCGGGGTTGGTAACTACCACGTCAGCTTCATGCACCCTCTGCATCATTCGCATAGCGCTCATTTTGCGCTGCTTCTGCTTTATCTTCCCCTTAATCTGAGGATCGCCCTCGGTCTGTTTGTTTTCTTCCTTGACTTCCTGCTTGGTCATCCTCAAATCCTTTTCATACCTCCACCATTGATAGAGATAGTCGAGAGCGGAAAACGCGATAAGCGCTATGGCTATCATCAGCCCCATTGACAGGCCCGAGGATATTATCTGTGAAAAAGCTCGCGGCACGCTTAAATAGGTAAAGCCCGCGAACCTTGACAGCCCGCTTCTGAATTGCTTATAAACAATAAAGCAGATAATAATAATCTTAATAATAGATTTTACAAGCTCAACCAAGGTGGATACAGAAAAAATCCTCTTAAAGCCGTTAATGGGATTTATTTTCTTAAAATCCGGCTTAAGCTTGCTTATGACCAGCAGCGGTCCTGTCTGGAGTACATGGACCATTACAGAGCCTACAATGACTATTATCATCATAGGCAGCATGATCGGAATAATCGTAAATAATATGTCGCGGTAATTTGCCATCACAGTCTTGCTAGTGAGATTTCCAGCCTTCTGGGCCATGTCCGAGGACAGGCTCTTAGTCATGAATTTTTCCATTGAGCCGAGAAAACCCTCGTATCCTATTTTCAGGGTACCAAAGGTAAAAAACATCATCAGAGCCGACGCCATATCGTGGCTTTTATGTACTTCTCCCTTTTCTCGAGCGTCCCTTTTCTTTTTAGGCGACGCTTTTTCGGTTTTCTCTCCGCTGCCCTGAGCCATACTCACCCCAAACCGCCGCGAAAGATTTCGCGGAGCGGCCCTCCATATCTAAAATTAGGCCGTGCCTGATAAAAAGCTAAACATTATTTCGATGTAATCAAAGGCCTTGGCGAATATTCCTTTTGAAAAATCTGCAAATATCGTGACTGAAAATATAAGCATAATTAAGCCCACTATTATTTTAACGGGTATGCCCACTACAAACATATTCATCTGCGGTACGGTTTTTATAAGCGTTCCGAGAGCAATCTCTAGAACGATACCGGCCGCCAGCACAGGCATCGCGACCATGACCGAAAGCACGAACGCGGTGCTCATGGTTTCAACCGCCGCCCACATTATATCCGGAGCCGCAACCACGGCACCTACGGGGACCTCTTTAACGGTTCTGTATAATATCTCGATAAGCTTTAAGTGCCCGTCCATCAAAAAAAACGAAATCAGAAGCATTATATTAAAAAGGCTGCCCGTTACAGGCGTCTGCGTGTTGTCCTGAGGATCATATATGCTTGCCATGCTGTATCCTATTTGGTAGTCCATTATCGCGCCCGCCGTCATAATCACGTTGAACATTGTGGTAAGAACGAATCCCATCGCCACGCCGAAAAGCAGTTCCTTAAGGCAGACAAGCGCATACTCGAACAGATGCCTGTATACGGGATATGAGGCCGGTTCAGGAAGTATCATTACGAAAACGATGGTAAGAATCAGGCAAAAGCCGATCTTATATATGTGCGGGACGTTCTTCCTGCCGAAAACCGGGCTGCTAATCAAAAGCCCGCTAACCCTTATGAACAGGAGGAACACATAGTCTATATGCTCGGATACGGCTGTCAGACTACTCATTCGGCTACCTCAGCATCGTGTTTATTGCGGAAAACAAATTAGTCGTAAAGCCCGTAAGCTTGCTCATTATCCACCCTCCAAAGATAAGGAGTGCGAACAGAATACCGATGATCTTGGGCACGAAGGCCAGCGTCTGCTCGTTGATCTGCGTGGTGGCCTGAATTATGGATATTATGACTCCGATTACCAGCGCCGCGATAAGCATCGGCATTGAGGCGCTTAAAACGGTGTAAATCGCGGCCTTCATTATCGCTATTACGTCAGTCTGTGAAAGCATATTTTCTCCTTCTCAGATCCCGCCGCCCCGCGTCAGGCTCCGAAGCTTTTGATAAGAGTTCCTATGGTAAGCTGCCAGCCGTCCACGAGAACGAACAGGAGTATTTTAAACGGCATGGAAATCATTGCCGGAGGCAGCATCATCATGCCCATCGCCATAAGTGTGCTGGAAACGACCATGTCTATTACGATAAACGGTATGTAGATGAAAAATCCGATTGCGAACGCATGCTTAAGTTCGCTTGTTATAAAGGAAGCGATAACCACCCTGTTCGGAATATTATCAAGATTCGAGCTGTCCTCCACTCCCGCAAGATTTGAGAAGAAATTCTTA
This sequence comes from Clostridiales bacterium, assembly GCA_029267755.1. Classification (GTDB taxonomy): domain Bacteria; phylum Bacillota; class Clostridia; order Oscillospirales; family Oscillospiraceae; genus DUPK01. Next base: position 6,968 of record JAJUHS010000033.1, on the reverse strand, counting down.
TCCGTGGTATATATCTGCTTGAACATAAAATCCCGAAGCGGCGCCATCGCTTTCTGGCCGAATTCTTCGAGAGTTATCTCTCCCTGGACGTAAGGTTCGTATGCCGTATCCTTCACCTGGGTAATTACCGGACTCATAACGAAGAATGTAATAAAAAGTGCTAGCCCAATAATAACAGTGTTCGGAGGCATATTTTGAAGTCCGATGGCGTTTCTCATGATAGACAGAACTATTACTATCCGCGTAAAGCCCGTAAGCATAATGAGCATCGATGGTATCAGCGTGATAATCGTAAGAACTACGATTATTTTAAGCGCCTCCGGGTCGCCCTGAAGAATGGAATCCAGCGAAATGGCCCTTGATTTAAACGTTGCGGCTGTAATAACCAGCCAAACCGTCAGAGAGCTTATTATAATTTTCCAAGCCTTTGGCACCGAAGCCTTCGGTTTATGCTCAGCCTCCGGCAGCCTCAGCGCAATTTGGGTAGATCTCAATGGCTCACCACATTTCAATGTATTTACTGCTGCTCTTTTTCCAGGCTCTGCTTTTTCAAAATCTCTGCAAAGTCCCGGTCAGTCCCGGGCCGCGCGGCCGTTTTCATAATATCGATATTATCCGGGTATTCCGGAGTTTTCGCCCTTGAAAGCTGTCTTTTTAAACTTGCCCGAAATTCGGCCTTAAAGCGCCGCAAAAAGCCCTTAAGTCCTGTATCAAAATCAGCGTCTCCGAATCCGCTTTCCCGGGGCGCCGTTTCCCTTTTAAAAAGCTCGGAAAGCTTAGGCTCCGGGCACTCTTCTTGCGTTAAGCTCAGCTCCGAGAGCGGGATCTTGTCCAGCATCTCCACCCTCTGCGTGCCGACGCCAAGTATGTATGCGTATTCCCCTATCCGGACTATTGACACCGACTTATCCTTTCCGAGCGGAAGCGTGCCGGAAAGCTTGATATCGGAGCTTCTTCGGAATTTGCCGCCCGAAGCTTTTGCGGTTACTTTCGTAACATAATAGGCGGCAAAAACAAGTAAGCATATTACTACGAAAGCTTTGAAATAATCCCACCAAAGGCCCATTTATGTTCCCGCACTTTCCGCAAACATACATTATACCTGCATGTTCATAATTTCCTTGTATGCGTCAACCGCTTTGTTTCTGATCGCGACCGTAAGATTAAGCGCGATCTCAGCTTTTTCGGAAGCAATCATAAGAGACGACGGATCCGCCGTATTGCCCGTCAGGAGCTCAAGTGCCGAGATATCGCTGCTGCGGTTCATCTGCTCGTAATTTTTGATTGCGTCCTTAAGCGTATCGGCGAAGCTTGCTTCCCGCGTTTCTGCCCCGTACTTTTGGGCTATATCGCCAACGGCCTTGCCGATGGCGCCTATGCTGCTTATTTCAGCCATTTTTTCAGTCCTTTCATATTAACCGGCTTCATTTCCCTATCTCTAGGGACTTCATAGCCATATCCTTGTATGCGTTGAAAGCGGTAATGTTGGCCTCGTATGAACGGTAAGCTGACATCATATCTATCATTTCCTGAAACGGATCAACATTTGGGTATTCCACATAGCCGTCCGCGTTTGCTTCGGGATTTGTCGGATCATAGACCAGCTTATAGCCCTTTGTGTCCTCGCCTATCTCGGAAACGCGAACTCCCCCGACGCTGCCGCCCTGCTCCTTTCCCTTCAAAACATTGGCGAAATTGTCTGCGCGTTCCTCGAAGACAACATATTTTCTCTTATAGGGAGTACCGTCCTCGGTTCTCGTAGTGTCCACGTTCGCAATATTGTCGGATATAACGTCCATTCTAAGACGCTGCGCCGTAAGGCCGGACGCGCTGATGTCCATTCCGCTTAAAAAGCCCATACCTTCACCCTCTTATGATTTATTTGATATCAATCGCCGTATCCAGCTTTCTGAACTCCGAATTGACCTTGCTGACAAGCGTATAGTACTCTATCGTATTTTTTGCAAGTTCAACCATCTCGTGCTCGATATCGACGTTGTTGTCGTCCATGCCCGTCGACGTAGTATCGTCCTTTACTACCTCCGGCGCGACACTGTCGATATGCTCGATGCCGGGCATGTGCTTCTCGTTCGTAACTCTGAGCTTCAGGCTGCCATCGTTTCCGACAGACTTCGCCATTATATCCTCGAACCTAACCTCTGAGACCTTAAAACCGGGCGTGTCTGCGTTGACGATATTGTTTGTTATAACCTCGTTCCTTAACCACGACGCGCTGACGCCCTTTTCAAGCAGGTTTACCGACGAAAACAGGTTGTTCCACATTATAAGCACCTCCCCATGAACTACAAAAGCTTATTCGCGGAAATCATGGATTCTATGTAATATTGGTTGATTTTTTTCTGTTCGATGTTATATTTCTTGGCTATTTCTATCGCTTCGTCCCATTCTGCCTTCTCTATATGCACAATTATGCTGAGAAGCTCCGCCCTCTCTCCCTTGCCGGTAATAAGCGGTTCACATATTTCCGGACTGAGGTGAGTTTCGTTCATAATCGATTCGTACGTTGTATCCATTATCGCAACCGCGAGGGAGAAAAGCCCTGTCATGAAGTATTCCTCCCTCTGCATCTTTTTTTTCAGATGTATAGCAAGCTTTTCCATAAAAATGCCGCGAACCAGAGCCGTGCGTATAAGTTCCGGGGGCTTTTCCGATTTGACCTGACCTATGATAATAAGGGATACCCACTTTTTTATTTCTTCAAGGCCGAGAATTGTGAGTGCGTGAAGTATGCCTGTAACGGTATACTTAAGTCCGTAATATGCCGAGTTCACTATCTTCAGCAGACGGTAGGAAAGCACAACATCGCGCTTGATTACCGTCGCAAGCGCAAAGAAGCTTATGTCGGGATCGTTCATGTACCTTATCAGCTGAAGCTTGCTCAATCTCATTGTGTCGATGCATTTTGCATTCGTGGTAACGGGCTTGCAGAAAAAGAAACCCTGAAAAAGCGTAAAGCCGAGGGACTTTGCCAGCTCATAGTCTTCATAAGTTTCGATTTTCTCCGCAAGCAGAATTTTCTTTCTGTTATGCCGGGGATTATTTATTTTGCTAATGCACGCCTTTAACTGGCTGGGGCTGGACTCCATAAAATCCAGCTTAATTATGTCCGCAAGCTGAATCAGCGGCTCCATAGCCGCATCGTATTTAAAGTCGTCGAGGGCGATCAGATATCCGCGCTTCTTAAGCTTCCTGCAGGCGGCGAGAATCTGCTCCGTAGGCCTGATATCCTCCAGAAGCTCTACGACCAGAATGTTGTTTGACAGGACAAGCGGAATCTCTTCAAGTATCAAATCGGAAGTGAAATTTACAAACGCTTTCCGTCCCCCTGTAATTTCCTCTATGCCTATATCGGAAAAGGCGGTAACCAGCACATTTTTTGTCGCCCCGGTTCCGTCAAGGCCGTCGTATTCCGTGCTGTCCATTCCGGCTCTGTATAATAGCTCATATCCGAATATTTCTTTTTTTGTATTAAAGATCGGCTGACTTGCAATACAATCAAACACTTATATCACTCACAAATTAATATTCCGATTAGCCGTGCTGAGTGCTCGCCGTTTTTAAAATCTCTGTGATGCGTACCCCATAGTTTTCATCGATTACCACGACCTCGCCCTTTGCTATTCTCTTGCCGTTTACGATTACGTCTACAAGCTCTCCCGCAAGCTTATCAAGAACTATTATAGACCCTATGCCGAAGTTGAGGACATCATTAAGGTTTTTCTTTGTCTTACCCAACTCGACCGTCACCTGCAACGGTATATCGTTAATCAGCTCCAGATTCGCGTTTGCAGGATTTTGGCTCTGCCCGGCGGGAGCAAGTTCGTCAAAGGATTGATAGCTTATCTGCTTTACGGCTTTAACATTCTGCTTCTCATGCTTCGGTGCCGCCGCAACTCCGCCCGTCGCAGGCGCGGACGGTGCGTAGGCGGGCGGTTTTGCCGCCGGTGCCGAAGCAGGCTTTGCGGGTGCTGCGGGGCTTGGAGCCATCAATGTAGCCAGCAGCTCTTTCGCCACGCTGATAGTCATTACCTGAAGCAGCTTGCTTTTAAGCAGTCCCTCTATTTCCATGTCAAAGCTTATCTTGAGCAGCATCGGTTCATCGCCGAAGAATTTACCTATAGATTCGTCAACGTCCATCCTCGTTACCTGAGGAGGGGAGATGTTGACGCTGCCGCCCATCATGTTGGACATCGCCGTCGCCGCAGAGCCCATCATCTGGTTCATAACCTCGCTGATCGCGCTAAGGTGTATTTCGTTCAGTTCGATATTGCTTTTGTCGAATTCCCCGGTGCCTCCCATAAGCAGGTCGGTTATAAGCGCCGCGTCATAATCCTTGAGTATCAGGAGATTGTTGCCCAAAATCCCTTCGATAAATTCAACGTTAATGGCGATAAACGGGCGCTTGTACGATGCAAGTATATTTTCGGTCCTGTACAAAGCTACTCTCGGCGTGGTTATCGTAACCTTGCGCCCCAGAAGAGCGTACATCGTTGTTGCCGAAGTACCCATGCATATATTTGCGAGCTCTCCCAGCGCATCCACTTCGCCCGGGTCGAAGTAATCCGATATTTCCTCGGTAATTCCCTTGTCGAACGAATCTTCTTCCAACTCGTCATTTGTTTTGGATGCCGCGTCGAAGGCTGATGAATCTACCTCTCCCGTATTTGCCGACGCATCCGCATCCGGAGAATTGCCCTTCAGCAATGCATCTATCTCCGATTGAGTTAGACTACTCATTGTCTTCTTCTCCTTTTATCACGTCAGTAATTTTCAAAGCGATGTTGCTTTTGTATTTTCCGATGGCTGCCCTGAATCTCGGAATGTTCTGATACTTTACTATAACCGGTTCGTCCACCCTGTGCTGAAGCTGTATCACATCTCCTACACTAAGGTCCAATATATCGTTTACGGTCGCCAAAGTCGGATTAAATTCCGAGCTTACAGTTATGTCCGTCCTAATGATCGAGTTGATCATTTGGTTGGGATTTGAAAGGATCTTATTGCTGTTGCCTCTCGAGAATATCATCTTTGTATTCAGTTTTTTTGTAAACGGCTCCAGCACCTGATGCGGAAGGCAGAAGCCAATTATTCCGCTCTCGTTCCCGATTGTAATATTGAGCGTTACCATAAGCACCGGCTCATTCATATCCACGATCTGGGCAAACTGCATGCTTGTTTCAAGCTTATCAAGCGAGGAGCAGGCGTCCATCATCTTTGACCAGGATTCATCCATAATCTTGAGGATCTGCCAAAGAACGCGCTCCATAATTGCGAGTTCTATTTCGGTAAACTGCCTGCCTTCCGAATAGACCTCCTTCGTTCCTCCCAAAACCCTCGTAATTATCGAGTAGGATATCTCCTTTGACATTTCAAGGATAATCGCTCCGTCAAAAGGACTCGTGTTAACTATGGCGATAATTACGGGCGAAGGTACGGAATTGTTGAACTCGTTGAACGAGATTTCCTCTATCGATATAACTTCGGCATCGCAGGTGGCACGAAGCGTTCCCATCAGATAGTTTGAAAGCAGATGCCCGAAATTCTTGAAGACAAGGTTTATCGCCCTGATCTGATCTTTGGTAAAGCGGTTAGCTGTTTTGAAATCGTAACCTTTTACCGTGCTTTTTTCTTCCTCATCTTCCTCGTTTGCTTCCCCCATGGTTAATTCTCTCAGAAGCTTGTCTATTTCAGCCTGGGACAAAACGTCATTCAATACAGCTCACCTCCCTTTTCAGTAGTCATAATCTTCAAGGGCCGGTTACTGCATGACAAAGTCTGTAAAACGCACGGAAACTATGCCGCTGACATCCAGCGCCTTGTTAAGCTTTTCGGGCAGCGTCTTGCGGAGCGTATCCTGGATGCTTTGATTTTTCAGATCTTCCTCCGTCAAATTCCGCAACACGAACAAAACTGTGTCTCTTATCTTGGATGTATCATTTTTAAGGCTATCTGCAAGCTTTTTATCGTCCACGACCAAAACCAGGGTGGTTTTGAAAAGTTTTGTACTGCCCTTTACGTTCGTGATAAACGGGTCTTTTATCGCATACTCGTAAGTGACGGCCTGTTTTTTGTCCGTATCGCTTTTTCTGAATACAAAGAAGTATATCCCGCCTGCCGCAACCGCGATTGCGACAATGATAATGATCAATTTTTTACCCATTTAAAAACCACCTTAGTTTCCGCTTTGATTTGTAATCACTTTTTTAAGAACTATATCGACTCTCCTGTTCAACGCTCTTCCCTCTGCCGTGTCGTTTGTGGCGATCGGGTGGAATTCCCCGTAACCCACCGCGGTCAGCTTCTCTTCGTCAAAAAAGCCGGTGGCGATTATAAACCGCAGCGTATTTGTGGCCCTCTTCACGGAGAGATCCCAGTTGTCGGCAAACTCAGGCGTATTGATCGGTACGTTGTCCGTGTGGCCTTCGATATTTATCATACTTATGGCGGCATAGTTTTCGTAAATCATATTCACAATTTTCATAAGTATGGGCTTGCTTTCCGGACGGATTGCCGCCTTGCCCGAGCTGAAGAACGATATCTCGCTGAAGCGGAGCGTTATCGAATCATCGGTTCGAAGCATGCTCACCTGGCCGCCGATATCGTTTTGATCGATATAGGATCTAATATTTCTGTAAAGCTGATCGAACACAGAGTTTATCTCCTGCTGCTCTGCATTAAGGATATCGGTTGAAGTGCTGCGGCTCTGCATATCCACCATTGAGTCGATGTTGCTGATAGCGGCTTCTCTTGCGGTGACCTCATTGATGGACGAAATCGACACGTTGCCGGCCGAGCCCATAAATGCGCTTACCAGCTCCTGCCATTTGGATGCGTCTACGGATGAAAAGGAATACAGAAGCACAAAGAAACATAAGAGCAGAGTGACCATGTCTCCATATGTATCCATCCAACTGTAGCCGCTCTCCTCCTCCGGTTCTTCCTTCCTC
>JAJUHS010000059.1 GCA_029267755.1 Clostridiales bacterium | reverse complement strand
TCAACGCCAAACAGCCCGTCGGTATTGTCAAGAATAAGCGAAACCTGGGCAAAGCCCAGCTGGCTTCGGCGCTGAGTGCCGCCGAAAATAACGTCCTCCATCTTGCTGCCGCGAAGGTTCCTTGTGCTCTGCTCGCCCAACACCCATGTGATGGCGTCCGAAATATTCGATTTTCCGCTTCCGTTCGGCCCCACAATTACGGTTATGTTCCTGTCGAACGTAAGCCTTGTCTTTTCCGGGAACGACTTGAAACCCTGTATTTCAAGCGCCTTTAAATACACAACATACACTCCCTGCGGTAAGATACCAATACTTCATGTAGTATACCGCCTTTTGCACCGCCATGCAAGAATTTAATGTAAAATAATCACGGTTTTTCCATCAGAAACCTCGGTTTCCCGAATTTTCAACGAAGATAAACCAAATTCCCGTATAAGCTTCTCAACATTTCGTCTTCTCTGACCCGTCATGAGCGATACGCAGCCGCGTTTTACTCCGAGCACCACATCGGCGCCGTGCGGCTCGGAGGCGATAAGTTCCCTTGCTCTGTCGAGATAAACGCGCGACCGAACAAGCTCTCCCAGGGCAGGATGATAAGCTCCCCCGGCGGCTTCGCCGCCGGACAGGTCGTCCGATGGGTTTAACCCGAAGCGGATAACGGGTACGCCCGCGTCCTCAAATAATTTAAGCAGCTTCGCGCCGAGATCAATGGCGTCCTCAACCGTATGCTCGGCATATTGTCCGCTTTTCCAAAGCTCCATGAGCCTTGTTTCCTTCAATATAACCGCCGGATATATCCTTACGCCGTCCGGACGAAGCTCAATGATCCGTTTTGCGGTTTCAATCGATTTTTCCGCGTCATCGCCCGGAAGTCCTGTCATCATCTGCAAAATGAGCTGAAATCCCTGCTCCTTAATAAGCTTTGCCGCCCGCTTGGTATCCTCCGACGTATGTCCTCTGCCTGAAGCGGCGAGCACGTCCTCGTCCATGGACTGCGCGCCGAGCTCTATCGTTTTCACGCCGTATTTTTTAAGAAGATCAAGCCGTGTTTCGTCTATCGCGTCTGGACGAGTTGAAACCCTTATTTCACCTATCCTTCCGGCTTTCAGGAAAGGCACGGCCGCTCTCAAAAGTTCCTCCTGCTCTACAAACGGAATGGCTGTAAAGCTTCCACCGTAAAAAGCAAGCTCCGCCGTCTCTCCTTCGGGGAGCTTAAAAAAAGCTTCTTCTATCGCTTTGGCTACTGTTTCGGCAGTGGCGGGCTCGAGTCTTCCCGAAATCTTCCGTTGATTACAGAAAACGCAGTCGTTCGGGCAGCCGAGATGCGGTATAAATACAGGTATAATGTATCTTTTAGGCTTCATTTTTTATTCCCGCAAGAGCGTTCTTTGCGGCATCCTGCTCAGCTTCCTTCTTGCTTCTTCCGATGCCGGAGCCTATCCGCTCTCCGTTCAGAAGAACTTCGGCCTGAAACTCCTTGCAGTGGTCCGGCCCTCTCTCATCAACGATATTGTAAGAAAGCTGATTGCCGCTTTTTCTCTGTATAAGCTCCTGAAGAGCTGTCTTGTAGTCGCTGCTCCCGCTTTTCTCCACGGAATCTAGTGACGAGAGGATAAACCTGTTCACAAATTTGTCGGAACTTTTCTTGCCCCCGTCAAGGTAAATGGCTGCGAGCACCGCCTCGACGGCGTCCGCGAGTATCGATGGTCTTGTCCTCCCGCTGCTTTCCTCGCCCCTGCCGAGCAGAATGGAGCTTCCGATATCCAGCCTCTTTGCGACCTCATAAAGACTTTGCTCGCAAACCAGCTCCGAGCGAAGCTTTGTCATATCGCCTTCCGGCATGTCGGGATAGCTCTTAAAAAGATAATCGGCAACCGTCATGCCCAGCACCGAGTCGCCGAGAAATTCCAGGCGCTCGTTGCAGCCTATTCCCGACGCGCGGTTTTCGTTAGCGTAGGAGCTATGCGTAAGAGCGGTCCGAAGAAGCTCCCTGTTTTTAAATTTATACCCGATGCGCTGTTCAAGGTCTTTCATATTATCAACCATTTCTAGCATATTTTTGGGCGGGTGTATACCCGCCCAAAGCAAATATCAGTCAATTCTGTCAGAAATGTATTGTGCAAGGTCGCCGACGGTAATAATGTTCTTAAGATCGTTTTCGTCTATCTCCGAGATGTCAAATTCCTCTTCGATTGCCATTGTAAGCTCGACGATATCCAGCGAATCGGCGCCGAGATCCTCAACAAACGAAGTATCTGATGTAATCTCATTCTCTTCCACCATGAATTGTTCCGCAATGATTTCGCGCAATCTCCGCATAACCATTTTGATCACCTCAAAAAAATGATATTCACGCCATGCGTATTTGTCAACTGTTTTTTATTCTTCGCCTGTTCTCATATCTGACATTTTATCCTGAATGTCCTCAATTATGCCTGTTCCAGCAATTGCTGCCGCCTGGCGTATGGCGTTCGCAAACGCATTTGCATTTGACGAGCCGTGAGCCTTTATTACGGGCTTCGTTACGCCAAGAAACATTGTCCCTCCAACCTCCGTATAATCGAGCTTTTTCTTAAACTCCTTCATCGGATTCTTTATTATCGCGGCTGCGAGCTTTGTAAGCGCATTTTTAAAGAAAATATCTTTGATTCCCGAAACTATGAATGACGCGGTACCCTCAATCGCCTTAAGAAGTATATTGCCCGAAAAGCCGTCGCATACCACAACATCTGCGGTTCCAGAAAAAACATCCCTCGCCTCTATGTTGCCAATGAAATTTATCATTTCCTTTTGTTCCATTAAAAGCCGATAGGTTTCCTTCTGGAGTTCAGTACCCTTGCCCGGCTCCGATCCGATATTGAGCAGCCCCACCCTTGGCTCGGGCTTATTAAGCAGATTTGCAACATAGCAAGATCCCATAAAGGCAAACTGCACCAGATACTCCGGCGTGCACTCGGCGTTCGCTCCGCAGTCTATCAAAAGGCATCCGCCGTTCGGAGTCGGCAAAATAGGCGCAAGGGCTGCGCGGCGCACTCCCCTTATGCGCTTGACAAGCAACGTCGCGCCGGATAAGAGCGCTCCCGTGCTTCCCGCGGAAACCAGCGCGTCGCCCTTTCCTTCCTTCAAAAGGTTCAATGCAACCGTCATCGACGAATCCTTTTTTGCCCTTATGGCAGTCGCGGGATCGTCCTCCATCTCAATAACTTCCGATGCGTAAGCGATTTCGATGCCTTTAGGAAGATTTTTCATTCCCTGTTCCGCAAGACAATTCAAAATTACTTCTCCGCGGCCGACGAGGATCACTTCCACATCCTGCTCGGCCACGGCCTTCAAGGCTCCCTTAACAGCCTCCTGCGGAGCGTAATCTCCGCCCATTGCGTCGACAATAATCTTCAAGCCTGTCCTCCTTCCGCGGAAAATCCGCACGCCTCCGCGATTGCGTCCACTATTAAAAGGGATCGTTTCGATATTTCAGCATTTTTATTGCGCTTTCCCTTCACCTTATATCCGAGCGGAGAAATTATGCCGAAATTAATGTTCATCGGCTGAAAATCAACAACCGATTCGTTGCTTACATAAGCGGCGAGAGCACCTATAGCCGTTTCCTTCGGAAAATCGGCAGGCGGCTGCCCCAAAAGCTCCCTAGCGGTTTCAAGACCGCAGAGAAGTCCCGAGGCCGAGGATTCGACATATCCCTCGACTCCGGTCATCTGTCCGGCAAACCTGATGCGGCCGTCGGAACGCAGCCTGTAATACCTGTCAAGCAGCTTCGGAGAATTTATATAGGTGTTGCGGTGCATTACTCCGTAACGTACGAATTCGGCGTTTTTAAGCGCCGGTATCATTGAGAATACACGCTTCTGCTCGGGAAAGGCCAGATGTGTCTGAAAACCGACAATATTATAGAGCGTACCGTCCGCGTTGTCCCTGCGAAGCTGAACTACAGCATACGGTTCCTCGCCCGTTTTAGGATCCTTGAGCCCAACCGGCTTCATAGGCCCGTATCGCAGCGTATCCTCACCCCGGCGCGCCATTACCTCGACGGGCATGCAACCCTCGAATACCCCGGCATCCACGAAGCCGTGCACCGGAGCCTCCCTCGCGTCCTTCAGCTCCCTCCAGAAGCTTACATATTCCTCCTTTGTCATAGGACAATTTATATAATCTGCGGTGCCCTTGTCGTACCGAGACGCAAAGAACGCGCTTTCCATGTCTATGCTTTCGATCGTAACTATCGGCGCCGCGGCATCGAAGAAATTAAGGTATTCCTGGGACGGAAAAAGTTCGTTTATAGTCTTTGAAAGGGCGTCCGACGTCAACGGGCCCGTGGCGATTATCACAGTACCGTCCGGTATTTCCGTAACTTCGCGCTCAACTATCTCTATGTTGGGATGGTTTTTGATTTTTTCCGTTACCATCTTTGCAAAGCCCGTTCTGTCGACAGCGAGCGCGCTTCCCGCCTCCACTCTGGTTGCGTCGGCGCACTCCATAATTACCGAGCCGAGGCGGCGCATCTCTTCCTTGAGCAGTCCCACCGCGTTTAACAGATCGTCGCTTCTGAGCGAATTTGAGCATACAAGCTCGGCAAAATCCCCGCTCACATGCGCGGGAGTCATCTTCTTGGGCTTCATTTCAATCAGCTTTACGATTATTCCTCTGTTCGCGAGCTGCCATGCCGCTTCGCATCCGGCAAGACCAGCTCCCACTACCGTTACTCTATTCATGCTTTTTCCTTTTCAGAGGCGGTTTTTTTCGCCCTGGTTTTAGTTGCTGTCGTTTTTGCTGTCGTTTTCTCGGCAGGTTTCTTCTTTTCCGCCTTTTCCCCGGACGTCTTGCTCTCCTGTGACTCGTCCTTCCCATCCGGTGCCGCGTTTTCTCCGGACGGTGCGCCAGTCTTCCTGTATCCGCCGCGCTTGTCCTCCGGAACGAATTTTGAACAGGACTCGTTGATGCAGAACGGCTTTTTAAAACCCTTTCCAGACTTCTTGAACAGTGTCTGGCCGCATTCCGGACAGTTTTCCTTTGTCGGAACGTCCCATGTCATAAAGCCGCAGGCCTGCCCCTTTTCGCAGGCGTAATAGGCATAGCCCTTTTTGGAGCTCCGCTTCAGTATCCTGCCGCCGCACTTTGGGCATTTGCCCGGCATTTCTACAACTATTGGCTTGGTGTAGTTGCATTCAGGATATCCCGGGCAGGCAAGGAAGCGGCCAAAGCGTCCCGATTTTATGACCATGTTTCTTCCGCACTTTTCGCAGATTTCATCCGAAACTTCGTCCGGAATTTTTATTCTTTCGCCCTCGAGCGATTTTTCGGCCTCGGAAATTGTATTTTTAAAATCCTCGTAAAATTCGGACAGTACATCCTTCCACTTTTTTTGGCCCTCCTCGATCTTATCGAGGCTGTCTTCCATACGGGCGGTAAACTTAAGGTCCACTATATCCGAAAATTTGTCCTTCATCAGGCCGGTTACGACCTCGCCCAGCGGGGTCGGCCTTATATACTTCCCTTCGCGCAGCACATATTCCCTTTCCGTTATAGTGGAAATGGTCGGAGCGTAGGTGGACGGACGTCCTATCCCCTTTTCCTCCATCGCGCGGATAAGAGTGGCCTCGGTGTATCTCAGAGGCGGTTGTGTAAACTTCTGTTCCTTTATTATGTCCCTGAGATCGACGATCTGTCCTGCCGAAAGCTCCGGCAGCGGGGATTGCTTTTCCTCCTTGTCATCGTCGCGCCCCTCCTCGTAGACAGCGCTGTATCCGGGAAACTTTAGCGAAGAATAAGTGGACTTGAAGGTATATCCCGCCGAAACTGCGTCTATCGATATGCTGTCATAAACCGCATTTGCCATCTGGGATGCGACATAGCGGCTCCATATCAGGCGGTAAAGCTTATACTGCTCAAGGGTAAGATCCTTTTTTATGCTGTCAGGCGTAAGGGCGACATTGCTGGGTCGTATCGCCTCGTGCGCATCCTGAGCCGAATTCTTGCTCTTGTAATGCCTCGGGGACGGAGGATAGTACTCGGCGCCGTAGTGTGAGATTATAAACTGCCTCGCGGCCGTAATTGCCTCCTCCGATATCCTAAGCGAGTCGGTCCTCATGTATGTGATAAGGCCGACCGTACCCTGGCCCGCGATATCAATGCCCTCGTATATCTGCTGTGCAATAGACATCGTGCGCTTCGGAGTCATGCCCAGCTTGCGCGAGGCCTCCTGCTGAAGCGTGGAGGTAATAAACGGGGGCGAGGGAGATTTCGATTTATCCGTACGCTTTACGTTACTTATGCGGAATTTGTCTTCTCTTACCGCATTTGCGACCTTATTTACTTCTTCTTCGCTGCGGAGCTCCTGCTTCTTATCTCCGGCTCCGTAAAAATGGGCGGTAAAAACGCTGTTATCCGCAGAAAGCAGGGCGTCAAGCAGCCAGTATTCCTCTGGCTTGAAATTCTTTATCTCTTCTTCTCTGTCAACAACCATGCGGGTTGCAACAGACTGGACTCTGCCGGCTGAAAGCCCACGCTTTATCTTTCGCCAGAGAAGCGGACTTATCTTATATCCGACGATGCGGTCCAAAATGCGCCTTGCCTGCTGCGCATCGACAAGATCCATGTCTATCGGTCTGGGATTCCTTATCGCCTCGTTTACCACGTTTTTTGTAATCTCGTTAAAGGTAACGCGCTGGGCCTTCTCGTCATTAAGATTTAAAAGCTCCTTTAAGTGCCATGAAATGGCCTCTCCCTCGCGGTCAGGGTCGGTTGCGAGATAGACCTTTTCGCTTTTGCCGACATCCTCGCGGAGCTGCGCGATCGTGTCTTCGCGGCCTTTTATGGGCCTGTAATCGGGAATAAACCCGTTTTCTATATCCACTCCGAGTTTGCTCTTCGGCAGATCGCGCAGGTGTCCGACTGAAGCCGTAACCTTAAAATCGCCGCCCAGGTATTTTTCAATCGTTCTTGCTTTTGCAGGAGACTCAACTATAACCAGGTTGGTTTTTGCCATAGATGGAAATCCTCATTTCTGTTTTATAACAAACGCAAATAAAACGCCTTTACACGGCGCCACGCGTATTGGTGTTTTTTGAAAGGATAAGCGAATAGCGTTTTCCCTTTTGCTCTAAAGCGTATCCCTTAAGCTCCAGCTCTGTTAACGCCGAAAGAACGATATGCGGAGCCTTGCCGCTTCGGTCGATTATATCGTCGATGTGCATTTCGCGCTCCGTCATTACCGAAACCAGCGCAAGTTCATCCTCGCTCAGGCCTTCAAGCTGCGCTTTTAGGTCAATATATTCCAGCTTGGCATCGTTGTCAACCACTTTTTCTGTCGAATTGCCAGAAACCTGTTTCGAATGTGCTGTATTCGGCTGCGCTTTTGGCTCGTTTTCGTCTTCGGAAAGGCCGAAACCGGCTTCAGTTTTTACGGAAAGCTTGTACGGATATGCGGCCTCGTACTCGCGGATCACGTCACGCGCCGATGTTACAGCCAGGGCGCAATTATCCTTCAGAAGTTCGTTTGATCCGGCGCAGGCAAAGGAGTCAATATTCCCGGGCACGACAAATATGTCCCGCCCCTGTTCCATCGCTCTGGAAGCCGTTATCAAAGCGCCGCTCTGCTTTGGAGCCTCGACAACCACAACCCCGACGGAAATCCCGCTGATAATCCGGTTCCTTACGGGAAAATTGGAGCTGTTTGGAGGCGTTCCGGGCGGATATTCGCTTATAAGCGTACCTGCGGTTCCGACGTCGTCCTGAAGATATCTGTTTTTTTGAGGATAATAGACGTCTATTCCCGTGCCCAGGACCGCTATCGGTTTTCCGCCCGCGCGGAGAGATCCGCGGATTGCGGCGGCATCTATGCCGTCGGCGAGGCCCGAAACGATGATGGCGCCAGATTTGCTTATATCATAGGCGAGCCGTTCGGTTACCCGCAACCCATAAGGGGTTGCCCCTCTCGTCCCGACCATGCCGATCACGACCTCTTCGTCTACAACAGGCAGACGTCCCTTTATGTAAAGGACGGTCGGCGGGTCATATATATTCAGCAGGCGCACCGGATATTCCGCGTCCTGCAGGGTAAGTATTCTGATATCGAGCTCGTCGCAGTCGCGCCAAATCCTTGAAGCGAGTTCAAGACTTTTGTTACCTAGCGCCGAAAGCTCGCCCCTTGCGGTTATTCCCGCGGAATTATAATGCTTTTCCCTCGCAAAATATATTTCCTTAGGACTGCCGAAATATTCAACAAGAGCCTTTGCGGTTTTGGTACTTATCCCATGCAGGGTCGAAAGCCACAGCCAGTATTTCAATCCGGACATGAAGCACCCCTCAAATCTATTTATTATTTATAAATAACCTGGGAAAAGCCTGAAATAGTGTTCATATTATTTATACAGCTCCCACATAATCACTGCGGCGGCTATGGCCGCGTTCAGCGATTCGCAGTCGGGATTCATCGGTATCATAAGTCTTTTTACGGAGGCCGAGAACATCTCGGCGCTTAAGCCCTTGCCCTCGTTCCCTATTGCAATTGCGGCGGAGCGGCTTTTAGGCATTTCATTTAAAGCAAGGCAGTTCTCATCCAGCCCCGTGGCATATAGCGGAATATTTGCCTGTTTTAAAGATGAAATCAGCGTATCCTGCGGCATCTGATATATCCTTTGCCGGAAAACGGCGCCCATTGAGGCCCTCACCGCTTTGGGATTATAGGGGTCTGCGGATGAACCGGTCAGTATCACGCTGTCCATCATAAAAGCGTTAGCCGTCCTTATTATCGTTCCCACGTTTCCGGGATCCTGAAGGTCCTCGAGCACGATATGTCGGCCCTCCGGTATGTTATTGTCCGCTTCGGGTATCCGGCACGAAAAGATAATATCCGGCGCGCTGTCCATCGTAGATATGCTGTCCAGTACACCCTTTGTCGTCCTGACGCAGCTTGCCCAGTCAGGGATTTCGGGCCTGTCCCCGCTGTACATGACTGTAATTATCGGCGCTTTAAATTTTAGCGCCTCTTCATAGAGCTTTTTCCCCTGGCACAGATACTCTCCGCAGCCATAACGGTATCCCCTGTCGGCCATGAGCTTTCTGAAATGGACGACGAGAGGGTTCTTTCTGCTTGTTACTTCTTCCGTATGACCACCCCATTGCATTATTTAAGCGGCGGAGATTAGTCCGCTCAGCCGCCATCGAACCGAATCGGAAATACCCAAAAAAGCCGCAGTACGAAAAATCATTTGATATCGCGTCTGCGGCTTTTGCCTATTCTGTTTCGGCAGCGGCCGCAAACACGCATACGGCGTCCGTCTATTCCTCCACTATTTTCATCGTGGGAAACAAAATTACGTCGCGTATCGAGTCGCTGTTTGTAAGAAGCATCACCACGCGGTCGATGCCGATACCGAGCCCGCCTGTTGGGGGCATGCCGTATTCAAGGGCGTTGATAAAGTCGTTGTCCATCATTCCGGCTTCCTCGTCGCCAGATGCGCGCAGCTCGGCCTGGCGGCGGAAGCGCTGCTTCTGGTCTATGGGATCGTTAAGCTCCGAGAAGGCATTGCCCATCTCGCTGCGGCATATGAAAAGCTCAAAACGTTCCGTAAGCCTCGGGTCATTTGGGCATCTTTTGGCAAGCGGAGACACCTCCACCGGATGGTCGATAATAAACGTCGGTTGTATAAGCTTGCTCTCAACAAGCTGGTCGAAGCATTCGAAAAGGAGATTTCCCCAGGTCTTTTCCTTGGGCAGCTCGATTTTAAGAGACTTTGCCGCTTCCAGAGCTTCCTCGTCCGAAGAAAACGACATAAAATCCACGCCTGTGTACTTTTTGACAGCCTCAGCCATGGTCATGCGCGGCCAGCCGGGAGATAGATTTATCGTATTTCCCTGCCACTCGACCTCATAAGTACCCAGTATGTCCTTAGCGGCAGAAGAAAGAAGGCTTTCAAACAGATCCATCATGTCGTTGTAATCCGCATAGGCCTGATAAAGCTCTACGGATGTAAATTCCGGATTATGCTTGGTGTCCATGCCTTCGTTGCGAAAGATGCGGCCGATTTCGTACACTCGCTCCATACCGCCGACGATGAGCCTCTTAAGATGCAGCTCAGTCGCTATTCGCATATACATATCGATATTCAGGGTATTGTGGTGAGTAATGAAGGGCCTTGCGCTCGCTCCGCCGCTTATTGTGTTCAAAACCGGCGTCTCGACCTCAATATATCCCCTGTTATCGAGAAAATCTCTTACATACTTAATAAATTTGCTGCGGATTTCAAAGTTGCGCTTTACCTCCGGATTCATTATGAGGTCAACATACCTTTGACGGTAACGCAGCTCCTGATTCGTAAGTCCGTGGAACTTTTCAGGCAGCGGCTGAAGCGACTTTGCCAGCAGCACGACCGACTTGACGTGTACCGATATCTCGCCTCTTCTTGTGCGGAAGACAAATCCCTCCGCGCCGATAATATCTCCTATATCCCACTTCTTGAATTCGCCATAGCTTTCCTCTCCGAGCTCGTCGACCCTTATATAAAGCTGAATTCGGCCCTTTGAATCCTGCAAATCGCAGAAAAAAGCCTTTCCCATGTCTCGTTTTGACATGATGCGTCCGGCAAGTGATACCTCAGCGTTCTCCATCGCCTCGAAATTTTCCTTTATGTCAACCGAGTATGTGGTTCGTTCATACTTGGTAATTTGAAAAGGATCACGCCCGTCATCCTGCAGCTTCTTAAGCTTTTCTCTTCTGATCTTTAAAATTTCGGACAGACTCTCATCTGTCTGCTGTGCCCCCATGATATTATCTTCCGGCATCAGATGCTCTCCTAACTATTTATTACTTCTTTATGTCCAGAATTTCAAAATTCAAAGTGCCCGACGGCACCTCTATCGTAACCCGGTCGCCCTTTTTATGGCCGATAAGCGCTGCGCCGAACGGCGACTCGTCCGAGATTTTCCCTTCCATCGGATTTGCTTCCTGTGAGCCGACTATCTTATAAACCGTTTCCTCGTTGAAGTCTAGGTCGAGAACCGTAATAACGCTGCCCATAGCTATTTTTCCCGTTTCCTTGACGTTATCTATTATTATTTCGGCGTTTTCAAGAAGGTTTTTAAGTTCCGCGATCTTGGAGTATAGCTTTCCCTGCTCAGTTTTGGCTTCGTCGTATTCGCTGTTCTCAGAAAGATCGCCAAAGCTCCTCGCTTCCCTGATCTGCTCTGCGACTTCCTTCTCTCTTACGGTCTGCAGATATTCAAGTTCTTCCTGTATCTGTTTGTAGCGCTCCTCGCTCATTTTGTATTTAGTTTCTTTTGCCATATAACTCACCCTTTCAAATAGGATTAATTTTGTATTAAATATACTATTCAGTATTGGGGTATTATATTGTTTTTGGTATAGTCTGTCAAGTATAACTATGACGATTAGACGTAAAATCTTTTACAAAACTCTCTGCCGCGTATGCGGCAGAGAGTTTAATATAGAATATTCTATATCTTTTTTAATTATCACCAATATTGTATATATCCGCTTAGATAGTTGAGCGGGTTCTGATAGGCGCCGTCCTCGATTATCTCGAAATGAATATGCGCTCCAAAGGAATAGCCTGTCGAACCTACAAGTCCGATAACCTGTCCCTGATAAACGGAATCGCCGTCGCTGACAAGCCGCTCCGACATGTGCGCGTAAAGCGTAAATCTGCCGTTGCCATGGTTTATCATAACGTAATTTCCGTAAGACGAGCTGTAAGTCGAGGCGACAACCGTACCGCCGTCCGCGGCATAAATATCGGTACCATAGCTTGCGCCGATATCGACTCCATTATGCTTTCTCCATTTCCCGTTTAGCAAATCGCTGCCGAATGGAGATGTTATCAGTCTGCAGTCAGACGGCCATATGTACTGTCCTGTTGCACCCGAATTTCCGCCGCTGTTTTGCCTTGCAAGCGCTGCCGCCATTTCGAGTATCTTTTGGGCAAGAGCCT
>JAJUHS010000078.1 GCA_029267755.1 Clostridiales bacterium | reverse complement strand
GGCGGAGCCGTTTTGTTTGCCTCCTTCAGCGATACGGACAGCATTTTTGTATCCGGCTTTGCGCCAAATTCAAACATATAAACCGCGCTCGCCACCGCGCCGCTCTCGCCGGCCCATCTGGCCGTAGTTTTAATTGCCCTCAGCGTTATCGGTGAAAAAGCCAGGATAACCGCCGCAAGGAATATCGGCGGTTTCGCAATACGCCTGATTGCTTTCCCCGAAAGCGGCAGCTTGATTGAACGTATTATTATTCTGCGGTGTCGAAATCTTCTCATCAGCCTGTCCTCCGTATATCTATATATATGACCGTCAGGACAAATTATGATGGACAGGTTCTTGCCGCGGTTATACTTACATGTTAAAATCAGCTTAACGACAATAAAAAGGAGACTTAAAGTGGCATTTGTATATCACCCATCCGGAGTGTGCTCGACCAGAATGGAAGTGGAGCTTGACGGCAGGACAGTAAAAAGCGTAAAAATCAAAGGCGGGTGCGACGGTAATCTGCAGGCCGTATCGCGGCTTGTTGAGGGCATGAACGCCGATGAGGCCATAGAGAGGATACGCGGAATCCGCTGCGGCAGGAAACCGACATCATGTCCCGACCAGCTTTCAATAGCTATTGAAAAGGCCATGAAGGAAAAATAAAGCAAAATTCCAAACCATATTTTTCAGACTTTTGCCGTGATTTTTTTGCCTTTAAAGGGCATACTTACAATGTTGACATCCGTCAGAGTGTGTCACTTATATAGGAGGAATAATTTATGTCAGATATGAGATTTGTGAGAGGCATCTGCATAGGAATGGTTGCGGGTGCCGCCGTTGGTGCCGCAATGGTGCCGAGAAAGAAGTCCACTAAAAACAGCTTTGCCGGAAAAGCGATTAAAACCGCCAGCGAAGTTCTGGATCAGGTTTCGGACGTCTTGGGTCTTTAATAGGGATTTGCGGCACATTTTTCATGTGCCGCAAATTTTTTATAAATTTAAAAAAACTGTTGCATTTTGCGGTACGCCGTGCTAATATATTTAGGCACGCAAGCGCCTGTAGCTCAGCCGGATAGAGTAACTGGCTACGAACCAGTAGGTCAGGGGTTCGAATCCCTTCAGGCGTGCCAAGTGAAAAAGCCCTGAAAATGCTGTATTTATGCGGTATTCAGGGCTTTTCTTTTTTGTTTTTCACGCTTTTTGGGAGTTGATTATTTCATTACTATAAGCATATTTTTACGTTTTACATAGATTTGCTGTCAAATTGATGTCAATAGGAAATTATTAAAATTTTCACCGTTCTATCAAAATGTTATATAAACTCACGATATAAACTGTATGCTTTACTTTTTGGAGATTGCCCGGCGAAAATTGAAAAAACGGAGAAATTTTATGAAAAAAGCGATCACATTTCTGACCACTGTGTTATTAACTACCGCACTATGCTTATCCATTGCTTATGCAAATACAAGCTTCAGCGACGTAAGTTCATCCGACTGGTTCTATTCCAACGTCCAGTCGCTTGTTGATTCCGGAGCAATTTCGGGCTACGAGGACGGCACCTTTAGGCCTTATAACTCCATTACGAGAGCCGAATTTGCCAAAATCCTTGTAAAGGCCATGAAAATTCAGCCCTCCGAAGGCGATGATTTTGCTGATACGAAGACCAGTTGGGCGAAAAGTTATATTTCTGCCGCTATTACAAACGGAATAATCGTAAAGTCCGAATACGGTGACAATTTTTTGCCGGATGAGCAGATCTCAAGGCTTGAAATAGCAAAAATGATAGTCAGGGCTTTGCATATTACCCCTTCCTCCAAGTCGGGGCCGTTTGAAGATCTGACAAACGAATATACAACAGCCGCTTATAACGAATACCTAATCATGGGTACGCAGGATAACGGCAGAAGGTATTTTTATCCGAATAATAAAGCAACTCGGGCCGAGGCTTCTGCAATGGTCGAACGGGCTGTAAACTATAAAGCCGATCCTGATGGATACAAAAAAGCGGCGGCTGCGAGCCAAAAAGATAATTACACCAGCCAAAGCGACGCTTTTATACTTAACGTAAGTAATTTGCCTGACGAGGTATATCTAAATTCACTTGATGAGTTTAAAAGCTATCTGATGACGGCCGTTTATCTAAAAAAGCCGCAGATAACGCTTAATGTGAGTTACTACAATGATCAGGATTACGGCTTCGATAGTATTAAAAACTACATTTCTGATGTAAATTTTGACAAGTGCTATGAAAAGGGTTATGCAGCCGGTTGCGGTATCGGGCTGCTGCAAACGGGTGACAGCGCATCGATAAAATTAGATTTTCAATACTATGATTACAGCGGCTACGGAACCGCAAATATAAAGAAAATCGTCAGTCAGGATGAATTAAACGCAGCGATCGGCGATGCCGTTTCTAAAAAGCAGTCGGCGCTTACGCTCGTTCTAAAAAATTGCAACTCATATTATTACGATTTTAAAAAGGCGCTTCAGAGGTCAAATACAACCGATGTCCTTTCAAACGGGTATTATTTGTATTATGACGACGGCCAGAGTTTGAGCTTGCTGAATAACAGCATCAAAAAAGTAAGCTTGTTATATCGGGATCTGGATTTCGATTATAAAGCAATAAAAACGGTTTCAAATTATCAGGAATACTACAAGGTTCTCTCTGATGCGGTTGCAAAAAAGGAATATAAGGTCGCTGTTGCCATGAATAATTATGACAGCGGCACCTATAATCTGGGGAAGGCTTTGCTCGATATAAACAAAAGCGCATTATCTGAAAAAGGCTATTGCGCCAGAGTGCGCTTCAAGCTCGAGTACGCAACGACTCCGAAGACAATGCAGATATATCTGGAATACAAAGCGCCTTACAAGGATCTCGTATTCAAGGAGGACGAGGGAAAACCGATACTGCATAATGAACAGGAATGGTATGAATTCATCAAAAACGCATTAAGCAGCAATCAGACCGAAAATCAGTTCAATCTGACCTATTCTTCCGATATGGGCGATGCTCTTGAAAAGGTTTGGAGCCAAAATGCCGATATCAACCATGCGTATAGCTATACTACGGGCTCTGATGGAAACATAACGTTTACATACAAATTCCCGCAATATACTCTTCAGCAAATGAGGGCCCAAACCGATGCGATGGCGGACCAGATCATAGGTCAAATCATTTATCAAGGTATGACCGAAACCGAGAAAGCGAGAGCGATACACGACTATTTAGTTTTGAATACAAAATATGATATCGACAATTACAATAATGGGACGATACCTAACGAGGATTATACGGCCTATGGTGTTCTGGTCAATAAAACCGGCGTTTGCCAAGGTTATGCTGCGGCATTTAAACTGCTTGCAGAAAAGGTCGGTTTGCACTGCATTTCTGTATCTGGCTTCGGCAACGGCGGACGTCACGCCTGGAATATGGTGAGGCTGGACGGAGTGGTTGGGTATATAGACGCTACCTTTGACGACCCCGTACCTGACCAAGGAACGGTTCGATACAATTATTTCTTTATATCCAAAGCGGAGATGAGTAAAGACCACACCTGGAACGCGGATGATTTTGCCGAAAAGTATCTGGATTATTAATTGATGAATTGCCCGGGAGCATTTTACGATCGCCAAATTTGTTAAAATGCCCCGTTGTCCGGAAGCGTTTCAGGCAACGGGGCATTTTTCCTTGCGGGGCAAATTATACTGATATTTAACATACCTTAACTTGTTGGCAAGCTATCCGGGTGGTATAATAATACCATCCGGTCGCGCCTGCGCCCGACCGGGCTTATGCGGGCCTTGCTATCCGCCGCTTATGCGGCCGGCTTATTTGTCCAAGAAAGGAGTATCTTATAATGAGAAAAACCAAAATAGTATGCACCATCGGCCCTGCCTGCGAAAGCGAGGAAATGATCGAAAAGCTTTGCCTTGCCGGCATGAACGTCGCGAGGCTTAATTTCTCACACGGAACCCATGAAGAGCAGCAGGTTAAAATAGATAACATAAAACGTGTCCGTGAAAGGCTGGGGCTTCCGATTGCTATTCTGCTCGATACCAAGGGTCCCGAATACCGGATAAAGACCTTTAAAAACGGCAAAATAACGCTGAGCGAAGGCGATACCTTTATCTTCACCTCCGACGAAGTGGACGGCGACGAAAAAATTGTTTCCGTAAGCTATAAAAACCTGCCGAACGAGCTTTCGCCCGGTGATACAATTCTTTTGAACAACGGCCTTATGTCCTTCCGCGTTACGGAAATTAAGGGCCGTGAAATAGTATGCAAGGTTACGGCCGGCGGCGAGCTTTCCGACAGAAAGAGCATGAGCTTTCCGAACAAGGTGCTGAAGCAGGATTACTTAAGCGAAAACGACAAAACGGATTTACTTTTCGGCATCAAAAACGAAGTCGACTTCATCGCCTGTTCGTTTGTATCCGTTAAGCAGGATTTGCTTGATATAAAGGAATTTTTAAACGCCAACGGCGGCGGGGATATTGATATAATCGCGAAAATTGAAAACCGCTCCGGCGTCGATAATATCAGGGAGATATTGTCGGAATGCGACGGCATAATGATCGGCCGCGGCGATATGGGCGTCGAAATTCCCTTTGAAGAGCTGCCTGCCATTCAGAAAAAGCTCATTACCGAATGCCGCCTCTTAGGCAAGCGCGTTATAACCGCGACCGAAATGCTCGAATCGATGATCACGAATGTGCGCCCCACAAGGGCGGAGATTTCGGATATTGCGAACGCCGTGTACGACGGCACAAGCGCGATCATGCTCTCCGGCGAAACCGCGGTCGGCAGGCACCCCGCGCTCGCGGTTTCCACAATGTCGAAAATAGCCGAGTATACCGAGAACGTAATTCACTACGCATCTCGCTTTGCAAAAACTGAATTCCATATAAAAAATACCTCAGACGCAATATCTCACGCCACCTGCGGTATGGCAATAGATCTTGGCGCCAAGGCCATAGTAGTATGCACCGTTTCTGGGATGACGGCCAGAATGGTTTCACGTTTCCGCCCCCCGATGGACATAGTAGGCGTGACCACTAGCGAAAAATCCCTGCGCAAGCTGTCCCTTTCATGGGGCGTTATTCCTGCGTTAACCGAGCCATTTACATCAACCGAGGTGATGTTCTATCACGCAAAAAAGGTGGCGAAGGAGAAGCTGAAGCTTAAACCCGGCGACATAATCGTAATAACCGGCGGGACGACCAACGGCGTCATTGGAAGCACGAATCTAGTCAAAGTTGAAACCATATAACATTCATTCCATGTTGAAAGATAAAGAAAAGATAAAGATGGGGGAGCGGCGGCTCCCCCATTTCAGACTGTCAAAAAACTCCCTCGCAGGGAATATTTAATCTATTTTTCCGGGAATTCACTTCTCGGAAAAATACCTCAGCCCGCGCAAATCGTGCGCGACCGGGGGTTTCGCGGCGCATGCCGCGTATCTAGGGGGCATTGGATGCCCCCTAGAAGCTTGTCGAAAACACTTTTTCGACAAGCTCAATAAGTCTTGCAGCAAAAACTGCAGGACTTATTTTATTTAAGTCCGTTATTAAAATCAAAGATAGCCCGCTTTTTTCAGCTTCAGCTTTACGTTCAAGCCAAGCATGCTTGCGAGTACCAGCTTCAAAAAATCAAACGGAATAAACGGCAGAACACATACCGCGAGAGCCCTCTTAAGCTCGTAATTCGCCACAAGCATAAACTGAAGGGTGCCCAGGGCATAGCAGACAAGCATTGCCAGCATGCACGCCCCAATAGAAAGAAGGAACGACGGGAACCCGTTGTCCTGCAGCCTTGCGGTGATGAACCCGATTATCGGCACCATAAGAAGATATGACCAGATATAGCCTCCTGTAGGCCCAACCAGAACCGGGAACCCGCTCCTCCCGCTTGAAAACACAGGGATTCCGCAAAGGCCGATCAGCAAAAATACCACTACCGAAACAAGCCCCCTTTTCCAGCCTAGTACGATTCCCGTCAGCATGACCGCAAACGTACTGAGAGTGACGGGAATGGGCCCGATCGGCAAAGTGATCGGGGAAAAAACACACAGGACTGCCGCCATCAAAGCACATTCTGCCAAATAATATGCTTTTGACTTATCAGATGTACTTTTTTTTACTTTATCTTTCATTTCTGTCGCTCCTAGCCCGTTAATTGTAAATCAAATTAATATTTTTGTTTACAATATCAGATATCCCTCCATTTGTCAATCCCGCAAAAACATAAGTTTACAATTTACCTGAAAAGTCATATAATAATATCCGGTGATTTTTATGACAAAGAACGAAGTAATTGCGATACTCAGAAAATCGGAAGGATATGTTTCAGGAGAAGAAATCAGTCAAACGCTTGGCATAAGCCGTGCCGCGGTAAACTCCGCGGTAAAATCTCTTCGAAGGGACGGCTATGACATTCTCTCCTCTACCAACAGGGGCTACAAGCTCAACGGTTATACGGACAAGCTCAACACCGGCGAGTTGCTTGCCCTGCTCCCCGCCCGGCGCCTCGAAAGCGTTGTCTGTCTTGAAACAGTTGATTCCACCAATAATTATTTACGCACTCTTGCCCAGAACGGTGCTCCCGATGGTCAGACTGTCATTTCCAACATGCAAACAGGCGGCAGAGGCCGTCTTGGGCGAAGCTTTTTTTCTCCTGAAAATAAAGGGGTATATCTCTCCATGCTGATGCGGCCTGAAAGTCTTCCCGCGGAAACATCCTCTATTACAGCATGGGTCGCCGTTGCAATGTGCAACGCCGTAGAATCTGCCTGCGGCGTCCGCCCCGGCATAAAGTGGGTAAACGACCTGGTGATGAATGGCAGGAAAATATGCGGCATACTAACAGAGATGTCTCTTGAGAACGAAACCGCCCACATCCAGTATTTGATTACAGGCATCGGAATAAACGCGAATCATAGTGAAACCGATTTTCCCGAGGATATACGGCACATTGCCTCCTCAATTGCGGCAGAAACAGGCAGGAAAATAAACCGTGCGGGGCTCGCGCAAGCAATGATACTGGAGCTCGACCGGCTTAGGGCCGATTGGCCTCATGAAAAGCAAAAATACCTTGCCGCCTATCGCAGAGATTGCATTACTCTTGGAAAAGAGGTTCATTTTGTACAAAACGGTGCCGAATTCATCGCTTTTGCCAAGGATATCGATGATTTCTTCGGTCTTGTCATCCGCTTTCCCGACGGCAGATCTGGAGTCCTCACAAGCGGCGAGGTTAGCGTACGCGGGCTTTACGGATACGTTTAACGGCAAAAACCATACAAAAAAGCCCGCAGCAATTAAAGCTGCGGGCTGAGCTTGTCGAAAAAGTGTTTTCGACAAGCTTCTAGGGGGCATCCAATGCCCCCTAGATACGCGGCTTGCGCCGCGATACCCCCGGTCGCGCACGATTTGCGCGGGCTGAGGTATTTTTCCGAGAAGTAAATTCCCGGAAAAATAGATTTTAATATCCCTGCGAGGGAGTTTTTTGACAGTCTAAGCCCGCAGCAATTAAAGCTGCGGGCTTTTTTGTGTCAAAGCAGTCTTTTCAGAACAAGCCCGGAGTCATCCCATTCCCGCAGGGTGCATCAGCATGCCTCCAACCGTGCCTTTGCCCCGCGGTTTCTGTCTCCGAGCAGGGCACAGTCTACGCTCCAGTAGAAGTTGTCTTCACCTACAAGCTCAACGATACCCGAACGTTTCATGATCTCCCCGGCGCTGTTTGAAATCCCGCAGATCATGATTTCAATCCTCCGAGCCTTTAATTCCTTTAAAAGCTCAAGGATGGCCATGGCGCCGGAAATATCAATGTGCGAGGCGCCGCGCATTGAAAACAGCACTGTATCGCACCCTTCTGTCTTTTCAGCTATTTGTTCTATGTTCTGCGTATTTGCGAAAATAATCGGGCCCGTAATATATACCACACAGGAGTGGCTATATTTGTTTTCGAGTGCCGCGTCATCAACGCCCATGCGCTTCAAATCAACCTTCTCATAATTTATCTCGCATACGGACAGGCGCTTAACAAGAAGAATCAGCGCTATAACGACACCTATCAGAATCGCGACCGTCAGATCAAATATAACCGTCGTAGCCATAGTCGCGGTATACTTAAGCACCGCGCCCTTGAACTTATGTGAAAAAATGTACTTAATCGTCTCCCATTCGTTCATGCGCCACGCGGTAACCAGCAGCACTCCGGCAAGAGCCGAGAGCGGTATGGAGGACATTGCAGGAGCAAGAAGAAACATCGAAATAAGCAGGCCAAAGGCGTGGAATATTCCGGCAAGGCGCGTCTGCGCCCCGGATTTTATTGCAACGCTCGTTCTGGCTATCGCAGCTGTGGCCGGAATACCGCCGAAGAAAGGAAGAATTATATTTCCTATTCCCTGGGCTATAAGCTCCTGATCGCTGTTGAGGCGCTTGCCTGTCATTCGGCCCGCGCTGGAGCCGCAGAGCAGACTTTCGATCATTCCCAGCATCGCGATGCTGAACGCCGGAGACAATAATCCGGCTATTTTGCTTAGATTAATATCTGAAAGGTTTAAGCGCGCCGCAGGCAAAAGTGTTTTGGGAATTTCTCCGACCGTACCCACATCAAGCCCAAAAAGCATGGATAGAGCAGTCGCTATTATGATGCTAAGCAGCGATGCCGGAACGACGGCGTTCCATTTCTTAGGAAATACAAGCATAAAGACTATTACGAAAAGGCCTATCCCCACAGCGTAGAGGTTCGGAGAAAAGCCGCCTCGAAAATAGCTTGCAAACTTCAAAATCGCAGAATCGCCCACGGAACGGACGCCGAAGAAATTATCAAGCTGCCCCAGCGCTATTATTACGGCTATACCCGAAGTAAAACCCGTAATTACGGGAGCCGGAATAAACTCGGTGAGCTTCCCGAGATGCAGAAAGCCTGCGATAAGAAGCATCACTCCGGCAATCAGCGTTGCAATAAATACTCCCTGAAGCCGATACTCAGCGATTACCGAGATCAGCACCGCCGCCATTGCGCCGGTGGGGCCGGATATCTGGTAAAAAGCACCGGAAAATGTTCCTATAACTATACCGGCAATTATCGCCGTTATAAGTCCCGCCGCCGCATCAGCGCCGCTGCTCACTCCGAAGGCTAGCGCAAGCGGAAGCGCGACCGCCGCGACGGTCATGCCGCTCATTGCATCCTTAGCGAGCTTCGCGGCGTTATAGCCTTTAAAATCTTTTTTTAAATCTGACAAAAAAACCTTAAACAAAAATTCCACCCTCAAATAAAACAAATCGCAAAATATTATACGCTTTTCCTAAAAAAAATTCAACGTTTTATATAAATATTATCTCAACTTAGGTAATAAAAGACAAATTTTTAAATATATTTTATTTCTTTTGTACTAATTTATTTATTTCGGTTCAAAGTATTGAAATTGAATGTTTAAGAGTTAAACTATAATTGAATATAAATATAATTGAAGGGGACTGCATGAACGAAGATTTTTATAAATTGCCGAAGAGAAAGCAAAGGCAGATAACCGATGCAGGCTTTAAAGAATTCGCATGGAACAATTACAAAAACATTTCGATGGAAAATATCGCCCGAAAGGCCGAAATTTCAGAGGAAATGCTCAATTATTATTTTGAAGACAAAAAGTCCCTGCTCTTATATCTCCACCGAATCGCGCAGGAACTAATCAAAAAAAATATACTTAATGAAGATT
>JAJUHS010000099.1 GCA_029267755.1 Clostridiales bacterium | reverse complement strand
GAGCTTCAGCTGATCCGGGTCATGGGCGGACAGCTCGATATATACCGCAGCGTGAAGGAGAGGCTCCTTGCTCCGGTGCATCTGCGCTACGATGGCGGCGACGTCCTGCAGGTTGCTTTCGGCAGTGACCGTCTGCTGCAGATCCTGGGTGCTGCTGCGCTGCATCCGGTTCCTGTTGGCGGCGTTTGAGATGATTTTCTTTTCCTCCACGGGAGTCACATGCCGGGTATAGATGTGCAGGGTCACGCCGTCCTTTTCGCCCAGATGCCGGAGGATGGCCTGTTCCTCGGTGGCGGTAGGATATTCGCGCAAGGCCCATACGCACCGGTAGGTGTTGCCGCAGATGAAATGATCGGTGTTGAATTTGATGATGGAGGGGGCGATCATGTCGAGGAATTCCTTAACACGGGCATCCTCTGGCGCAGTGTTCTGTGGATTGATTCTTCTTGACATTGGCATACCATCCTTTCCGGTTTTGTTTGGAAATAAAAAAGCCGCCACTTTAGTGACAGCTTGATGTTAAGCGATTTCCTTTAGCTTTTTTCGTTAAATTATTACATTAAAATAGCCCTCGTAATTGTTGCCGATATTTTTAAACTAATGATAAAAAGCCTCATCCAGCAACAATAGAAACACTTGTTTAGACGTTTCCCAGTCCCGGTAGGTCAGCGAGTAAAGTAATTGGTTGGTTATATCCCCTGAAGATAGATGTCCATTGCTTTAACAATCAGGAACCGTTGGCAAATCGGGTTGGGTATGGTTAAGCAAGTTTCCATCTCGACTTTTTTAATTATGACCCAATTTAATCACCATTCTCATCCGGGCCTGCTAATAGCGTATAGTTATGGTCTGCGTCGCGCCGTCCCAATGGACGGTGCAGCCTAAATTTTCCGCCACAAACCGAAGCGGAAGCATCGTCCTAGAATTGATGAGCTGCGCGGATACATCAAGCTCCTTTTGCACCCCGTTTACAAGTGCGGTCTTTCGATTGATCCATAATTCGATCCTGTCGGCGCCAAGTTCAATGGTTGCTTTTTGTTCGTTCCCGTCCCAACTGACCTTGCCGCCCATTGATTCAATCAGCGCCCGGATGGGAATCAGTGTCCTTCCGTCAATCAGAACGGGCGCTGTGTCTTTTCCGGGATCAATCTCTCTTTGTATGCCATTTACCTTCATATTCGGATTTCCAATCTGGAAGATTATTTCCTCCGGGCTCAACGAAATAAGCTTTGAGACCGTACCTGTATAAGTATCGATCATAGAAATACTATCCGAGCGGTTGTTCACGGTAAAGAGGAATCTCCGGCCCGGAGACGCGACCGTATTTGTGATAAAATAACCTTTGGCGTTTGTAATCGTTGCCGACCAGGCGGATTTTTTAAGATCATAGGTATACATGGAGTGCCCGTCTCCCGCAACCACAAACAATTTATCCTTTGAGCCCGAAAGCATGATCCCCGAAAGTCCTGTGGGGGGCCATCCGCCGCCCCGCGCGTTTACTACGTCAATAAGGTCCAACGTTCCAAGCAGTTTATCGGTATCCATATCTATTTTGTAAACGGAAGTAAAGCCGAGAAGATATAAGATTCTCCCGCTCTCGTCAAAATCGCCCTCCAGAAAGCTGGTTGCGCCATTCCGGAGTTCGGCCGGCGGAATGGAAATCGTGTTGGCGGTATCGAGGGTATTACCGTCAAGGATTGTGACGACCGCCGGGGCACCCCACATCGGGCCGCTCACAAGATAGAGCTTTGATCCGTCGGGAGACGCGAGAACTCTGTGGCCGTAAGGCGCTGCGGGAAGTTCTACGGTTTTTATGACCGACATCGTATCCGCGTCAAAGAGCAAAAGCCGCTTTGCAATCATGCCCCCCTGCTCAAAATCGATCGTTACCATTCTGTTTCCGTAAAATGTAAAAAACTGCGTATTTATACCGCCGTCCACGGGGTACTCGTTTGAGATGGATCCGTCTTCGGGGCTTATCTTGCGGATGCAGTCCCCGCCTCCGATATAAAGCATCCCTTTATAGAACCCGCCCCCGTGATAATCGGGTACATGCAGCGCTCCTGTAAGCTCCCCGGTCGTCAAGTCGATTTTGCCGATATACCCTGACCCTCCGATAATATAGCCGGTATCGCCGCCGGGGATAATCGCATAAGGTCTTAATCCATCTTTATTGAACCGGACGCTTCCCAGCTCTTTTCCGGTTGAAATCTCAACCTTCCGCAAAAGATTGTAGTCGCTTTCGGTCATATAAAAGCAGTCTGCGTCCGCCGGATCGACGACGACCGCCCGCTGGTCGGAAGACGGCGAAACTGCGATATCGCGGACAATCTTATCCGCCGACATATCCCATTCCTGAACGCTTTGTTTTTCCGGCGCGCCTCCGCCGCTCCAGCACCCAATGATATATATTTTGTTATTCAGCACGTTCATAGCGAAATCGGCGACACCCTTGTCAACAGGTACGGACGTTTTAATCGTAAAGCTCCGAAGATCAATGGCGTAAAAATTCCCGGCTCCCTTATCCGCCGCCCCCTGAACATACTGGCCGAAATAAGCCCGGCTTTCATCCGGAGTGACCGCCAATCTGCGCACGCATGTAATAGGATACCGAGAGCCGTCCACTTGCAGGCGCAGAGTCCGCTTCACAGATTTGGATTTTAAGTCGAATTCGAAAAAGGTCGGCACGAGGATGCCAGACTCCGTAAGCATCCCTGTGGAATAGAGCACGTCCGGGCGGCTCGTCGATACTGCAACGGGACCAAAGCTCACGCCCGGCTTCGCAATATGCTCATATGTATCGTTGGTTGTATCGACGATATACAGGCCTCCATCTGCCGCAGGGATATAGACCCGGCTCTCGTCCGCCGAAAGAGTGCTCGCGGTCGGCGCAGAAGGAGCTATCGGAAGAACCCGGAGAACCTCCCGTTTTTCCGTATTGATCACCATCACGTTGCCAGCTCCATAATTGGATACATATAGCTTCTTGCCGTCCGGGGTCAGAAGCGCCCCTCCCGAGTCAAGCTGATCCCCGGCGGCGGATACGTCGATAGACGCAGTTATGGCATAATTTGATAAGTCTACCACGAGCAGCGCGTCATCTTGGGAAAACGGCACATACGCCGTTTTGCCATCCGGGGCGACAGCAAGGCCGAGAAATCCCGGCGACCATCCAGAAAAGCTCCGCTGCGTTTCGGAGGCTGCAGCCGAAGCCGCTAAGGCCGGACCATTTATTGGCAGCAGTATCAGCGTGAGTAAAACAAAAAGTATCATGGTTCTGTGCCGCATTTTGTTTTTCCGGGCCATTGCATTACACCTCACTTGTAATTCTAATTCTATTTTTTAACTTCCCGCACGGGCTATGCGGAATATCCCTCTACTCAAGCAGGAAAGCGACAAAATCGCGCAGTTCAAGCATAAGCAAGTAATTTTGAATGTCCTTGCATTATATCCACTCTTGATGCATTGCATGACCACGTCCTCCCGGCCTCGTTTTATTACCAATGCAGGTGTCCCAAGGGAGTCACAGAGGATTGCGTGAGTGCAATGTCGCAGATATTTAGATACAAAACCTCATTGTCGAGTTTCGTCCTGTTTTTTACTTCAAGCAGATCGACACCGATTTTTCTTTTTCTCCCTGAAAAACGTTTTTTATCAGCGATCCTAAAAAATCACTCAGCATAATGGTATATTTGACTTTGCCCGCCATAACGATCAGCTTGCAACTGTGTTCGCTCCTTACCTCAACGGTGCAGACATAGCCCTTGCTTCTGAAGGCGTTCGCCGCATTGTGACACGGTCCCTGCAAGCCCAGAGCCTCGGCGTTCCGGCCGCGGAATTCCTCTGGAAGTTCTTCATTCCTGACCCGCATGGAGTGTTCTGTCCACAGCTTTAGCCGCGCGTATGCCGCTGCTACCTCAAATTCAGGCGATTCCTGCGCCTTTAAAAACGATGCGAGAGACTCCTGCCAACTACCGGCCCTGGCTGAACAACGCCAAGGTTATACCATGCAACATAACATGCTTCGTAACTGTTTTGTATTCCACCGCTACGGCTCTTTGATTATCCTGCGCCTGCGATTCACCAAGACGAAATGCTTCCCTGAGAATGGAGCTGGGCCGGATTCCTTTTTTGTACTCCAAAATAAAATCATATCATTGCTTTCCCCTTAATATAACGTAAACGTAATCATATATTTTCGTATATCCTTATTCTTTTTTGGTTCTGTTTTTGACCTCGGAAATAACGTCCTGAACCGTCTCCACCGCTGAGTTATTATCGATCCATCCGCCGTATTCGGAGGTTTGGAAATACGTCTTTTTAAAGCCGTCTTTTTCCAGTTTTTTAGTCGCTTTGTTCAGCAACGACTCCAAAGCGGGCAGCGCATTAGAATCCCCATACAACCGGAGAAAATTCAAGGCTCTTATCGTCCGGGTATCGTAATATTGATAGGTGTCGTTTTGAAGCTGCGCATCCCGGATGATCCCAGTCATAGAAACAGCCGCTTCTCGAATGATTTCGGACAGCTCTCGGAGCTTTGCTTCCGCGTCGTCCCGCTTTTCCGGTGAGATCTTTTTCTGGCTTTCCAGTTCGCGTTTATAGTTTATCAGCGTCGTTGAAACAAAGCCCCACGCTCCCGCGTCAAAGATGTTGTCGTTTGAGCTCTGAAGTGCCAATAAAAGAACCCTGAAACCGACGTTCCCCCAGTTTCTGATCAGATTTTCCACTGCGGAGCACCGGCTGTAGCTGTCGCTGATATTCAGAGAATCACACAAATTCCTCAGAAGTTCCCCTTTGCTTTCCTCCTGACTTTGTAAGATTAGGAAGTCGTCTGCGCTTCCCTTTATCAGTCCTATCCATTTAGGGTCTCCGAGCTTCTGTAGGGAGGCGGCAGAGGCGATGCGCACTGCGGGATCCTCGTCGGAGAGGTGATTTTTCAGAATTTCGAGGCTCTTTGGGACATCCAAATTTCCTAAGGCTTCCGCAGAAGCTTTTCTCAGCTCCTTGTGCGTGCTGTTCAGACAGGAGCACAGGACTTTAACCACGCGTTCGTCCCCGAACGTACCCAATGCGTCTATCATGGCTACCGCTGTATCCCACCTCCATTCTTTGATAAAATAGTCACGTGGCTGTGGTACATTCCTGACGTTATAGCAGAACTCTTCGTATGCAGACAGCTGATCTTCCAAAGCAGACCGGAGCGGCTCAATGGCGGAGGGGTCTTTGGAATCTGCCAGAGCCTTCGCGATAGCGGAGTACTTCCTGACAAATTTGTCACTTAGGATATTATATCCATTCCCGGTGTGTTTGATTTGGCCTGCGGCAGCAAATACCTCGCGCCTATGGTCAGTCAGTGCCGTGAGTGGATCCTTAAGGTATGCGGCGTCTGCTTGGTCGGCAGAAGCCGGAACATCGTGAGCCGTCATTTTTGACGGCGCGGCCGGTTGTTTTTTGCCCGCAGAGTTTTTCTTTTTAAATAAGGAAAACATATGCTCACCTCCAAGATAATAAAGCATAAAGTTTAGGGTTACTATTGATGTTGCCGGATCGCTCTGTCGTTGGCATCTGCATTTAATATTGGGCGGTCGCTTAAGCTATCTGCGCAGGACCGCCCTGACTAGGAATTCACATGTTTTATAGTAGGTGGTTTCACATCCGTCGGCAAAATCTACCGCGTACGCGATCTGGCGCTTGAGATTCTTGCCGTCCACAACATAATCAAATTCCGTGATCGTCCAGTATCGCTCCGGTTTGCCGCTTGAAAACGCGGGATCCATTCTGTTGGGCGTTTGCGGATTTACGATGGAAAGCAGCTCGCTCAGCCTTGGAAGCTTCCAGCCCTTTTTCCCGCCCAACCGCAGTGTTTTACAGTAGGATATTGCGGCTTTGTAATCTCTTGCTTGTCCGTCATCGTCCCGCTGCCAAATTAAACCGGTCAAGGTATCCGTGACCGTGCCGTCTTGATTGTCCGTAAACCGGGGCATAACGTTCACTCCCTTTCGATTTGACGGGTTAAATAAGCTGGCAGACTCATTTTTTCAACGTCCTCTTTCGCGACATGGAAGCCCGCGTCCTGAAGCATTGTCCATAAGGAATCCGGGCGCGTGCCGCTGTAGCCTATCGCGAAACCGCCGAGAAGAGCCTGAAAGCCATCCTGAAAAAACAGCCTGACATCCGCAAATCTCCCGTCTATACTCTCCAAAGAAACTTTTTCGGGTTTACCATGCTGCCATATCAACTGCCGGGCTATTTCAAGGGATTTGTTAGGATGGGTAGTATAATAAGCCAGGCTGGCCTCAACCCGCCCCGTCCTGGAGCATTGGCTGCATATGCGGTACTTGACTTCCCCTGTGGTCATCGACATGGATGTACCAACCCGGCCACTGCCGATGCAATTCAAGCATATGGACTGGCCGTCGTCGATTTGAAGCGCGGAAGGGTCGTTCCTTTTTCTTTCGCTGATACCGTTGCCCTCTATATTGCTTTGGCGGGCAGGCTCCCTTCGTTTTTCACCATCCTCTTAAAAAAGTTCTTAAAAAAAGTTCAAAGCAATCCATCCTTTCTCTTCTTGTCACTTTGATCAAAATTCCGCTGACTATTGCACCATTATTGTAAAGCCATAAACACTTTCAGCCGCCTTGTAAACCCATTCGGAAGGTTGCCAGCCACATCTTCGCGTCCCGTTATCGCTTGAAATACTCCGATACCCAAACCTGCAAATTCAGTCGCCTCCCTCTGACCGAGCAGGAATGCAGCGCAATCGCAAAGCAACAGTTGGATGGTATCAAAAAACTTCCCCAATGGCGTGCCGCCATCTATTTCTTTCTGTATCCGCACGAGAGAAACCGCCAGTACCGCTCCAGTTTCCCGGCGCAGCGCTTCCAGACCCTCTTTTGCAAGATTGTCCCGGTGCGATCCTTCCCATTGGGCGGGGATGGTCACGACTGCCGCCACCGGGATGCCGGCTTCGGCGGCAAGGCGGGCTATGACGGGGGAGGCCCCTGTGCCTGTGCCGCCGCCCATTCCGGCAACGATCAATGCAAAACCGGGGTTGCCGAGCGTCTCCCGCAGTTCGTCAGTGCAATTCGTTGCACACGCTTCCGCCCATCCCCGGCTGCCTCCGGAACCATGTCCATAAATGGATGCATGACGCAACTCCACTTTGCGATGTGCGTCGGCAAGCCGGACGGAAGCCCAATCGGTATCTACCGCGATCAGCGTAGCACCGGGCAGGCCTTTTTTAGCCAAAACGCTGACAGCCCGGCATCCGGCCCCGCCAACGCCGACGACCGCCGTTTTTTTGCCGCTTTCCGGCCAACATAATGCGTTTATCGCTATATTTTCACCACTTTTCTGT
>JAJUHS010000156.1 GCA_029267755.1 Clostridiales bacterium | reverse complement strand
GAGGCCACAATCGGCGGAGACTTCGGAAGACTTATGGGCTGGGCGGACAAGTACCGCAAGCTCGGAGTCCGCACCAACGCCGACACGCCGAAGGATGCTGAAAACGCATACAAGTTCGGCGCAGAAGGCATCGGCCTCTGCCGAACCGAGCACATGTTCTTCGAGCCGGACCGTATCGCCGCTATTCGCGAGATGATTGTTTCCGACACGGTCGAGCAGCGTGAAAAGGCCCTTGCAAAGCTCCTTCCGATGCAGAGAAGCGACTTTGAGGGAATCTATGAAGCAATGCACGGCTATCCCGTAACCATCCGTTTCCTCGATCCCCCTCTCCACGAGTTCGTTCCTACCGAAGAGGATGACATTATCGCTCTTGCAAAGGAAATGAAGATGAAGGTTGAGGACCTGAAGGCCATCATTTCCGGCCTGCACGAGTTCAACCCCATGATGGGCCACCGCGGCTGCCGCCTTGCCGTCACCTATCCGGAAATTGCGGCGATGCAGACCCGAGCTGTTATCGAGGCCGCAATCAACGTCCAGAAGCGCCACAGCGACTGGAAGATCGTTCCCGAGATTATGATTCCGCTCGTTGGCGAGGTCAAGGAGCTTGCATACGTCAAGTCCGTAGTCACAAAGACCGCAGACGAGATCATTGCAAATTCCGGAATGGAGCTCCACTACAAGGTCGGTACAATGATCGAGATTCCGAGAGCGGCTCTTACCGCCGACGAGATTGCAAAGGAAGCGGAGTTCTTCTCCTTCGGTACCAACGACCTCACCCAGATGACCTTCGGCTTCAGCCGCGACGATGCGGGCAAGTTCCTCGGCGCATACTACGATAAGAAGATTTACGAGTTCGATCCATTCGCAAAACTTGACCAGGCCGGTGTCGGCAAGCTTGTCGATATGGCTGCAACTCTCGGACGCAAGACCCGCCCCGACATTAAGCTCGGCATCTGCGGCGAGCACGGCGGCGACCCCTCTTCGGTCGAGTTCTGCCACAGAGTCGGTCTGTCCTATGTTTCCTGCTCCCCCTTCCGCGTACCCATCGCGAGACTCGCAGCCGCCCAGGCAGCCATAAAGGATAAGAAATAATTCTTCTCCGATTAAAAGGATTTTTCTCTGTGCCAATAGCCGGCGCAGAGCAGCAGTTTTGAAGCGCACCCCCAAAGTTAGCAGTACTGTATACTGTAAATAACTTTGGGGGTGCGCTAGTGGTTTGATATCGGCGAATTGTCTGGAAAGCAGCTAAATCTGGGACGGGCAGTGATACGGGCAGCCCTCTGCCGCGCCTTCGTTATAGGCCGCAAGCGGTTCCTGAACAGTATCCGCACCGGCTTTTCCGACTCCCGGGACTGAGCTCGCAATAAATGCATCCGCTGCGGATATGGCGGCCGTCGCGGCGTCGCATACGGCGCCCCTTATGATATTCAGCTTTGCGGCAAGAAGCTGTGCATAAAGGATCTGATACTGGTTTGAACGAGGAGGGGTCAGCGGCGCCGGAGGAGCCGGTGTATTTAGTGCCAGGACATTTATGGCGTTTGAGGCGTTGACGGGAAAGCTTGCTCCCGCGCCGTCCGAACCCAATATTATAGAACCTCCAGCGAGCGCAATAAGCGCGTTCGTTACCTCGGGGTGATTTTTATAGTAACCGATCGTATAGGTGCATGAAGTCACCTGGCCGCACTGGCCAATGCCGGGAGCGCCGCAGGAAATGCCGCTTGGCACCGCCTCAACATCGGCGGAAAACTTAAGCGGTATTTGTACACATACTTCCTGACTGACGATAAACCTGCAGTATCGGGTAGCGGAAGGTGTTCCGTGGCACGGCCTGATCACAGGATTATTGATGCAGAGAGTCTGAATTTCCCCAACTTCGACTTTCGGAGCAAGCGTTACGGTCGCCTGTATGCAGGCATTTTCATGAACCACGTCCTCGCAACCTGTAGCTTCGTCGGCGGGCTGATTGTTTAGAGCTGCTATCGCGGCTTGTCTTGTTTCTTCTTTTGTGCCAAATATATTAATCAACAGAAATCCACCTTTCCTGTTTCTCAATACATTTTACGTTTAGAAATGTTCTTTTGCTACCTTCGCCTGCTCTATACTAGTGCAGAAGCCGTATAAAAGGCAAAAAAGCCTGCAATCATTGAGATTGCAGGCTAATCGCTGGCAGGGGCAGAAGGACTTGAATTTCAAGATAGAGATTTTATCTAGTATAATCCAGTATAATCCAGTATGAAAAAACCTAGTAAAATCAATGCTTTCAGGGCTTTTTTAATCAATCTGGTATAATTGCGTATAATCCTCTAAAGGGAAAAAATAAGGGAAAATTTATTCTGTAAAGGGAAAACTTAAGGGAAAAAATCAGCCCTCAAAATACGATAAATAGGACGGTAATTACAAGGCTAAATATCAAGTTTTTACCAATAATTAAGACGGGGCTGTGAGCTCCGTCTTTTGGGCTTATACCGTGTTTTAGACCGTTGCAATGTACTTTGTGCGCCCTCTATGCCACGCCTCAGAACAAAGCATCACGGCCAGTGTATGAAACGCTATGACGGCTTCACTTGCTGGGGCTCCGTTCTGCGCTTCGTATTCGTTGCAAAAGCTCTCCGGCTCAATGTCCCTATAAGAATTAGGCTTGCCATGTAATCCGGCGTTATAGGCTGCTTCCATGAGCTCTTGTAGCGCGTCATTGATAAGTTCATCAACATTCGTTTCGGCTATGTCCATATCTTACACCTTTCATATTTATTTGACACTTGGAGCAGGATGTGATAATATCGTTTTGCCCCGCTCCGGCGGTGTGTGGCTCTGTATCTTGCTTTGGATGGCTGGGATATAGAGCCTTTTTCTTATGCCACGCAAAAGCGGCGGCTGGTAGTCTCGCGGCTAAAAGTTGTGTAAACGTCCGGCAATGCCTTTTTAAGAGCCGTTGTATCGAGCTTGCTTGCGGTTACGAATTTCCACGTCACTTTATATTCCCCCGCCCTTAACTCTTCCTGCTCGCCCATGTGAGCCTTTATAGCGTCCTT
>JAJUHS010000093.1 GCA_029267755.1 Clostridiales bacterium | reverse complement strand
CTAGGTAACCACTGATTTAATCCGGCGTTGCCAGATTGGTGGGGATAGCATCCTCAATCGAGGCAAAAAAGCGCAGGAATAATTGCTTTATTTCAAGCTTTTTTAACGATGAGTGGGGGTGCTAGACCCGCCAAGATGGTAATGTCGGATTAATCAGTGGTTACCTAGAACTACTTTTGCTTTGTTACTACATTTTGTTTATACTTGTTCGGCGTTGTCTAGTTCTTCCATTATCCATTGCGTTACGGTTTTTGTTAAGGGAATACAGATTTCGCTCTTAACCTTCTTCCCATACTTTTCAGCCGCTTCAGGATCTTTCTTGTCGTAGCCCACAATATCTCTGCAATTGCACGATCCGTATTTCTCACAGAATTTATGGTAAATTCGATCGGCAGGCTCGCAGGCGGCCGTTCTGCTCTCGCTATCGGATTTTCTTCCCCTAAAAATACCCATGCACAAATAGGCCGCAAGTAAAGAACCGCATACTGCGCCGTTGTTTGTCATACCGCTGCCGAAGGGAGTGCTTATTTTCAAAAGCAAATCGTCCTTGTATCCAAAGTACTCGCTGACGGCGAGCACAACGGCCTCGCAACAATGATATTTGCCGGCGTACAGTTCTCCGGCCTTGTTGATGGCATCATCCCATTTCTCCATACAAAACCTCCTATGTCAAAGTAAATTTACTTCGTTGTAAGCCCATTCCAGCCATTGCAGCATGATTTCAAGGTCCGCAGCCTCCACAGTTGCGCCGCACCAAAAGCGCAAGCCGTCCGGAGCGTCCCGATAGGAGGCAATGTCATATGCCGCCTGCTCGTCTTCCATAAGCTTCACCAGCTTTTTCAATTTGTCGGACGGAAGGTTTACGGTAAGGCACACGCTTGTATTTGACCGGATGCTTTTGTCTTTTGCTAAGAAGTCAAGCCATTCATGCGTCTCTACAAACCTCTCGATCACATGCAAATTCCTTGCGCTTCTATTTTTAAGCTCCGGAAGCCCCCCGATAGATTCGGCCCAATTAAGCGCATCCAGATAATCTTCGTTGCATAGCATGGATGGCGTATTGATTGTAGAACCTTTAAAAATATCCGCATTTAGCTTTCCGTCTTTTCGTAATCTGAAAATCTTCGGCATCGGCCAGGACGGCTTATAATTTTCAAGCCGCTCCACCGCTCTCGGAGAGAGCACCAGCATGCCATGCGCTCCTTCGCCCCCCAGGACCTTTTGCCATGAAAAAGTAACCGCATCCAACTTTTTCCACGGAATATCCATGGCAAAAACCGCGGAAGTAGCATCGCAGATCGTCAAGCCGTCCCTGATTTCAGGAATAAACTCTCCGTCAGGTATCTTTACCCCGCTCGTAGTGCCGTTCCATGTAAACACCACATCATTGTTGAAATTTATCTGTGACAAATCGGGGAGCTCTCCGTAATCGGCCGAATACACGTTGACATTTTGCAGTTTCAATTCTTTGGTGATATCCTTCGCCCATGATATCCCGAATGATTCAAAGCATATGACATCCACGCCTCTTGCTCCCAGCAGATTCC
Organism: Clostridiales bacterium; assembly: GCA_029267755.1. Taxonomy (GTDB): domain Bacteria; phylum Bacillota; class Clostridia; order Oscillospirales; family Oscillospiraceae; genus DUPK01. The sequence goes on along the minus strand of JAJUHS010000093.1, from coordinate 7,183 downwards.
ACATGGCCATTTCGATTGCGCCGGTATCCGAAGCGGGTACAATGCCTGTTACATAGTTGTCGGGGATTCCCAATATCTCCTTAGTCTTGCTAATCGATTCAAGCAATCTGGCTTTCCCAAGCGTACTGCGATGCGACCTGCCGAGAACAGTTTCGTTTAAGCCGCACAAACTGAACCCGGGACGTTTTGCGCACGGCCCCGATGAAAAGCATGGATTCTTCGGTTTAACAATAGGTTTTTTGTTAAGCATATACTTAGCCCTCATTTCTTACCTTGCAATTTATATACTTATAATAAATAAAAACAAAGCGGTTTTGAAGTACCGCTTTGTTAATATGTTTTCAATACCACTTTAACTTGCCGCACTTAGCGTGATGCTGATGCTAGCGGCAAATAGAGCCTGTTGTCTTCAGTTTTATGCAGTCTCGGGGTAAAATACTCGGAAGCCTTTGCTTTCCTGGGTTTACTATAATAAAAGTGCGGCTTTCACTTGAAAGATTTGCGTTCTTGTGGTATTATATCTCAGCATGATTATATCTAAAGTTGCTAATAACAAGTTATGAGTTTTTAAAGTATTATAATTGCAGCCAGTTGCAGCACGCCGATTAGGCAATATTTACATGCGCCCGTGGCTCAACGGATAGAGCATCAGATTCCGGTTCTGAGGGCTGGGGGTTCGAGTCCCTCCGGGCGTGCCAAATCCCCCCCCAAATCGTTGAAATATCAGCGTTTGCGGGGGGTTTTGTCTCTTGTTAAATGGATACTGTTATTTTAGAATCCTACGATCTTGCAAGCTTTGCAAATTACCTTAGTACAGAAAGAGCAAAAACGCTTGACATTTTTTGTCCAGAAGCTCTATAATATTACTGTTATATTGAAAATATAGTCGCAACTTAATAATATCGGTAGGTGAGGCTACCACAGGGATACGGGTTACTGCCGCGGAGTAGTGGAGACACTATGAGAAGGTAAACAGTCCATATCGAAAAACAAGGTATGGAATAATGTAACTTCATCGCCCTGTGATGCTAAAGCTTGAACGATGGAGGATCAGCGTATTTCGCTGTCTGGTTCAATACGCCTTGTTTGTTGTCGTAGAGGGCGTTTTTGTTCAGAATATAACCCTTGCCATTGTTCAATACTATGGCAAGGGTTTTTTTGTTGCCAATTCCCCGCAAGGGTTTACATAAACATTTTGATTTTCGGAGGTGAGAAGAATGGACGCAGGAAGTAGTAACGGCATAAACCCGGACGGACGAAGTCGAAATTGCAGCTTAACGGAATACGGGGCAGAAATGCCGTGTGTTCTATTCTTCTGCCTTAAGTCGATTAGATAATGTTTTGTCCTTGGTTTATGTCTTGCTTCCATATAAATATCTGGCATTATGCCGGAAAAAAGGAGGTATAGACCGATGATGAAAGAAAACAAGAAATTAACCGCTTCTCAGATTGCGTTAAACATGGTTAAAACCGACAACACCGACAGAAGGTTTTATGAAACTTCAGTCAAGGAAACCGACGTTGTATTAAACGAATTAAACACCACTGTAAACGGGCTCAGCGAAGATATGGTAGAAAAGATGCGTGACCTCTACGGCAGCAATAAGGTTACGCACGGCAGGAAGAAATCCTTGCTTAAAAGGATTTTTGAGGCCTTTGTCAACCCGTTTACGGCGATTCTTTCTGTTCTGGCAATTGTATCCTTTGTAACAGATGTGATTTTGGCCGAACCCGGAGAAAAAAACCTGACAACCGTTATCATTATCTTAACAATGGTAATAATCAGCGGTTTCCTTCGCTTCGTGCAGGAAACCCGCAGCGGAAATGCAGCGGAGCGCTTGAGCGAAATGGTTAAAACTACGACTGCCGTAGAACGTCAGGAAAACGGCAGACATGAAATCCTGCTTGAGGATGTTGTTGTCGGCGATATTGTTTATTTGGCAGCCGGAGATATGGTGCCTGCCGATGTTCGCATACTTAAGGCAAAGGATCTTTTTGTAAGCCAGGCCGCTCTTACAGGCGAGAGCGAACCGGTTGAAAAGATTCCGGCCATAGTAAAACAGGGAGAATACGATTCCATAACCGAGTACCATAATCTTGCCTTTATGGGCAGCACCGTGGTCAGCGGTTCGGCAACCTGCGTGGTTGTCGCCACGGGCGACGACACGCTTTTCGGAGCTATTGCGAAGAGTATGACAGCCAAGCCTATTCAAACAAGCTTTGAAAAAGGCGTAAGTTCCGTTTCCTGGATTCTAATCCGCTTTATGCTGGTAATGGTGCCTGTGGTTTTGTTTGTCAACGGCTTTACAAAGGGCGATTGGCTTGGCGCTTTGCTGTTCGCGATTTCGGTTGCGGTAGGATTAACTCCGGAAATGCTCCCTATGATTGTCACCACCTGTCTTGCAAAAGGCGCGGTAGCCATGTCGAAGAAGAAGACAATCATAAAAAACCTGAACGCCATTCAAAACCTTGGCTCCATGGATGTGCTCTGCACAGACAAAACGGGAACTTTGACGCAGGACAAGGTTGTGCTGGAGTATCATTTGGACGTTCATGGCAACGAGGACTTGCGTGTGCTTCGTCACGCCTTTCTCAACAGCTATTACCAGACCGGGCTGAAAAACCTTATGGACATATCAATCATTGAACGTGCAGAAAAAGATAGTGTCAAAGAAACTACTCTGCAGGGTTTGTCCACAAACTATGTCAAGGTAGATGAAATCCCCTTTGACTTTGAGCGCCGCCGCATGAGTGTTGTCGTTGCCGACAAAAACGGAAAAACCCAGATGATCACTAAGGGCGCCGTGGAGGAGATGCTCTCCATCAGCAGTTATGCGGAATATAACGGCAAGGTCGAACCTCTGACTGATTCGATAAAGCAGGATATTCTGGCAACAGTTGACCGCCTCAACGACGAGGGTATGCGCGTTATCGCGGTGGCCCAGAAAACAAATCCGTCTCCCGTAGGCGCGTTTTCGGTGAGGGATGAGGCAGACATGGTGCTGATCGGATACCTTGCTTTTCTTGACCCTCCCAAAGAAACAACAGTCGCAGCGATAAAAGCACTTAACGAACACGGAGTTGCGGTAAAAATTCTAACGGGCGACAATGACCGTGTGACCCGCTGCATCTGCAGGAAGGTTGGCCTTAAGGTTGATAATCTGCTGCTTGGTTCCGATGTTGAACGCATGTCTGAGGAAGAACTTAAAAAAGCCGTGGAATCCACCAATGTTTTTGCTAAGCTCTCACCTCAGCAAAAGGCAACCATAGTATCGCTTCTTCGGGAGAATGGCCATGTCGTCGGATATATGGGAGACGGAATCAATGACGCCGCCGCCATGAAGGTTGCAGACGTTGGCATTTCAGTGGATACCGCCGTTGATATTGCTAAGGAATCCGCCCATGTTATATTGCTCGAAAAGGATTTGATGGTATTGGAAAACGGTATCATCGAGGGCAGGAAAACCTATGCCAACATGATCAAGTACATCAAGATGACCGCCAGCTCCAATTTTGGCAATATGTTCTCGGTGCTTGCTGCGAGCGCGTTTTTGCCGTTTCTGCCGATGGCGTCCATTCACTTGATTTTGCTCAATCTGATTTATGACATCTCCTGTACGGCAATTCCTTGGGATAATGTTGATAAAGAGTTTTTAATGATTCCAAGGAGGTGGAATCCTTCTTCTATCAGCAAGTTTATGATTTGGATTGGCCCGACCAGCTCGGTTTTTGACATCACCACCTATCTGCTTATGTATTTCATCATCTGCCCCGCGATGACGGGAGGGCAGCTTTTTCACCAAATAACCGACCCCGCAATGCGAACCTACTATATTGCGTTGTTTCAGGCAGGATGGTTTGTCGAGTCGATGTGGAGCCAAACTTTAGTTATTCATATGATCCGTACGCCTAAAATTCCGTTTATTCAGAGCAGAGCGTCCCTGCCTGTTATTGGTCTGAGCTTCACGGGTATTGCGGTTTTAACCACAATTCCGTTTACCGCACTGGGCTCTGCTATCGGTCTTGCGGCGTTGCCGGCAGTCTATTTTGCCTGGCTTGCATTGACAATTGTTTGTTATATGGCGCTTGCCACGCTGCTCAAGAAAATCTATGTCAGGCGATATGGCGAGCTGTTGTAGATTTAATGCCATAATATAGCATTGTAAAGAGCAAAACGCCCTATGATGTAATTTCGTAGAACGCCTTGTATGTGCTTCTTATGTATGCTTTCATTTACTTACACCATCACTCTGGAATTGAATTTCAAGGTATATTTATCCTCATCGGCGGGACTTTCTCAATCTGCCTCAGGACAAGCGGTTATTGGAAGGAGTAGCGCTGTTATAAAAAGGGCTTTTATTCCACTGTGCAAAAAATAGAATCACCGACTTCTGTCGGCAAGCCTCTTGCTTAATGCGCATAGAGCAATTATTATATACCTAATAAACTGCAAAAAGTAACTTTCAGGAGGCCGCAATGCAGACAGTGCTTATTGTCGGCGGCGGAGCTTCGGGGATGACAGCCGCAATCACGGCTGCCGAAGACAGCCAAAACCGCGTCATTTTAATCGAGAAGCAGGCCCGCGTCGGCAAAAAGCTCCTTGCTACGGGCAACGGCTGCTGCAACCTTTCAAATACCGATCTTTCAATCGAAAACTATTTCGGAGCGGACGTAAGCTTTGTAATTCCTGCTCTAAAACGCTTCGGGCTTGACGCGACGCTTGCCTTTTTTGCCTCTCTCGGTCTTTTGACACGAGCCGAGGAAAGCGGAAAAATATATCCGTACAGCATGCAGGCCGGAAGCGTTCTTGACATTCTCCGCTTCGCCCTTGAGCGCCCTAATATTGATGTGCGCTGCGACACGGCAGCTCTTTCGGTCAGCAGAAAGGACAGCGGGTTTTCCGTTGAGACAAGCTCCGGCAGGATACTATCGGATAAGCTTATTATTGCCTGCGGCGGTATGGCCGCTCCGAAGCTCGGCGGAACCATGGACGGCTACGAGCTTCTAAAAGCACTCGGCCACAGCCGTACAGCGCTCTATCCCTCGCTTGTACAGATTAAAACGGATAACACATATCCCCGCGCTCTTAAGGGCATCAAGACCGACGCGAGAGTCTCGATCATTAGCGGGAACAGGGATATCCGCAGCAGCTTCGGCGAGGTTTTGTTCACCGAATATGGGCTTAGCGGCCCTGCGATATTTGAAATCTCGCGTTTCGTATCCACGGAAAAAGGGCTTTCGGTTTCTCTCGACCTCATGCCCGAGCACGGTGAATCCGACATTGCAGACCTTCTTTTTAAGCGCCTGAAAAACGCCAAAAACCTGAACTGCGAGAATTTTCTTACCGGTTTTTTGAACAAGCGCCTCGGGCAAATGGTTCTGAAGTATGCAGGCATTGGTCTTGCGATCCCCTGCTCTTCCCTAACGAACGATATAATTCACAAAATCGTAAAAAGCATCAAGGATTTCAGACTTCCCGTTACCGGTACGACCGGCTTTGAAAACGCTCAGGTAACGGCGGGCGGAATACGCACAAGCGAGTTTTACAGCGAAACTCTCGAGAGCAGACTTTGCCCCGGCCTTTTCGCCGCTGGCGAGGTGCTGGATATAGACGGGCGCTGCGGGGGCTACAACCTCCAATGGGCATGGTCGAGCGGAATGCTTGCTGGAAAGCTTGGTAGATTATGATAAGAGTCCATGATATTATTATCACTTTGAACGAAAGTGGAAGCGACCTGCCCAAAAAGTGCGCTGGCGTTTTAGGCATATCCGTCAGTGATATTTTAAGCTTCCATATAAGGAAAAAATCACTGGATGCCAGGAAAAAGAACGACATCAGATTCATCTACACGGTCGATGTTGAACTCCGCGACGAAACCACGGTTATTAAAAGAGCAAAAAGCCCAAAGGTGACTCTCGTTGAAGATTTTCAATATAAAATTCCGAAGGCTTCCGCTGCTTCACGCCCGATCATTGCCGGCTTTGGCCCCGCTGGAATGTTTGCGGCGCTGGTACTAGCGGAAGCAGGTCTTCGTCCGATTGTCCTCGAGCGCGGACTTGACGCCAATACGCGGAGCGAGAAGGTAAGGCGTTTCTGGGAAAAAGGCGAGCTTGACCCCGAATGCAACGTGCAGTTCGGTGAGGGCGGCGCGGGTACCTTTTCCGACGGGAAGCTTACCACTGGCACAAAAAACGAGCGCATCCGCTGGGTCTTGGAGCAGCTTGCCGCCGCGGGAGCGCCCGAGAGCATCCTGTACGACTCAAAGCCGCACATAGGTACAGATGTGCTTATCAACGTGGTTCAAAACATAAGACAGCGAATAGAAAATCTCGGTGGCGAGATACGCTTTGGGCAGAAGCTCATAGGCTTAAAGAACGATAACAGAATTAGCTCTGTCACCGTTTCTGAGGGCAGCCGAGATTACGAGCTCCCCTGCTCGGAGCTTATACTTGCAATCGGGCACAGCGCCCGAGACACCTTTGAAATGCTGCTTTCAAGCGGCGCTAAGCTTGAGCCGAAGCCCTTTTCGATGGGCGTCAGAATTGAACACCTGCAAAAAAATATCGACGTTGCCCAATACGGTGCATCTGCAGGACACCCTGCCCTTCCACCTGCGGACTACAAGCTTGCCTGCCATCTTCAAAATGGATCCGCCTATACCTTCTGCATGTGCCCAGGGGGATTCGTGGTCGCGGCGGCATCGGAAGCGGGCGGCGTGGTTACGAACGGCATGAGCTATATGAAGCGCGACGGATTAAACGCAAACTCCGCGCTTCTCGTCACACTGACTCCCGAGGATTTTCCCGATAAGAGTCCGCTCGGCGGAATGTACTGGCAGCGCGAAATTGAGCGCTTAGCCTTTAATATGGGCGGCGGCGATTACCGCGCGGTATCTCAGCTCGTAGGCGATTTTCTTAAAAGCCGTCCGAGCACAGGAGCAAAAAAGGTTTCCCCCACCTATGCCCCCGCTGTAAGGTTTGGCAATATTAGAGATATACTGCCTCCAAAAATTACGGATACCATTGCCGCGGCGATACCCGAACTATCCAAAAAGCTGAGAGGCTTCGACGACCCCGACGCCGTTCTTACAGCTCCCGAAACGCGAAGCTCCTCCCCGGTGAGAATCGTGAGGGGTGAAAACAGAGAATCCAATATTCCCGGCCTTTTTCCCTGCGGCGAAGG
>JAJUHS010000050.1 GCA_029267755.1 Clostridiales bacterium | reverse complement strand
TAACAATCTTTTTTATTATACTAAACAACAAAGTTATTGTAAATATATTTTCTTTTTTCTTTTTCTTGTGTATAATACTATAATACATCAGCAAATTTTGGGAGTGATTAGATGGAAGAAGCCTCTAAAAATTTCATCCATGCTTTTATTGAAGAAGATATTTCCGCGGGCGGACGCTTTGAAGGAATGCGCGTCCACACGCGTTTTCCTCCGGAGCCCAACGGTTATCTGCATATCGGGCACTGCAAGGCGATGTGCATAGATTTCGGTTCCGCCGAGAAATACGGCGGGTTGTGCAATCTCCGAATGGACGATACGAATCCGGCGCGAGAGGATACTGAATATGTCGAAGCCATTAAGGAAGATATAAGGTGGCTCGGCTTTGATTGGGGAGACAGATTCTTTTACGGTTCAGATTACTTTGAAAAAACCTATGAGCTTGCGGTCGGACTAATTAAAAAGGGGCTTGCTTATGTCTGTGAGCTTTCTCCCGAGGAATTCAAGGCGAACCGCGGAGACCTGACGACCCCGGCGACAAGTCCGTACCGCGACCGCCCGGTTGAGGAAAGCCTTGCGCTTTTTGAACGAATGAAAAACGGCGAATTTCCAGAGGGCGCGATGACGCTCCGTGCGAAGATTGATCTTGCTTCAGGCAACTTCAACATGAGGGATCCTGTGCTTTACCGCATCCGCTACGTCCATCATCACCGCACCGGGGATAAATGGTGCATTTTTCCTATGTACGACTTTGCTCACCCAATACAGGATGCTCTTGAGGGCATCACGCATTCACTCTGCTCGCTTGAATACGAGGATCACCGTCCTCTTTACGACTGGGTCATAAACAACACCGACGTACCCTCAAAACCGCGTCAGATAGAATTCGCACGGCTCGGCATCAATTATACCGTAATGAGCAAGCGCAAGCTGCGCAGGCTCGTCGAAGAAAATCTGGTGAGCGGCTGGGACGACCCGCGTATGCCGACTTTATGCGGACTTCGCCGCCGCGGCTACACTCCCGCGTCGATACGAAATTTTATCGAGCGTGTCGGCGTTTCTAAGGTGCCGAGCACCGTCGATTACTCATTTCTTGAGCATTGCCTGCGCGAAGATCTTAATTCGGTCGCAAAGCGCGTAATGGCCGTACTGCGCCCGGTTAAGCTTGTGATAACAAACTATCCCGACGGGATTTCGGAAGAATTCGAAGTTGAAAACAACCCCGAAAAGCCGGAAGCCGGCACACGCAGAGTAAGCTTTTCCAAAAACCTCTGGATTGAGGCTGACGACTTTATGATAGAGCCGATAAAAAAATATAACCGCCTTTATCCAGGCAACGAGGTACGCCTCAAATCGGCCTATATAGTAAAATGCACCGGCTGCAAGACCGACGAAGCCGGAAACGTTATTGAGGTATACGCCGAGTATGACCCTGAAACGCGCGGCGGAAACGCCCCGGACGGGCGCAAGGTCCGCGGTACAATACACTGGGTCGACTGCGAAAGCGCGGTCAACGCAGAGGTAAGGATATACGACAATCTGTTCACCGACCCGGACCCTGACAGCGCAGATAAAAACTTCCTTGACTTTTTGAATCCCGCTTCCCTTGAAATCCTTAAAAGCTGCAAGGTCGAACGCAGCTTAGAGTCTGCCGTCTTCCCCGAAAGCTTCCAATTCCTGCGTCTCGGCTATTTCTGCGTGGACAGCAAGGACTCCAGACCCGGCTCGCTGGTATTCAACCGCAGCGTTTCGCTTAAGGAAGGCTTCAAACCACAGCAGTAATTGATATTGATAGTAATACCGATACGGCTTTTGCCGTACCGGTATTACTATTATACAACGGATACCACCGGCGCGCCGGTGGTATCCGTTGATATAAGTATAACAAGCCTGAACGCAAAATGTGTCCGGGCTTGTCAGTAGCAGTTATTCGACCTTAATTACGGAAACCGGGCACTCATTCTGAGCCTCAACGGCTTTATTCTCCACCTCTTTTGGAACACTATCCCTATACGCCTCCGCCAGTCCGTCGTCAGCCATCCTGAACACCTCGGGGCAGGTTGCAACGCAAAGTCCGCAGGCGATACAGCCGTTTCTGTCAATCATTGCTTTCATTATAAGCTTATCCTTTCAATATTGTAGGGCGACTCACTTATTTGCAGCAGAAATACTTTCGAAAGAATCAAACCGTCTGCCGCATCGTAAGTGATTTCCGCCTCACAATAGTATTTCCTGCGTTTAGTGGAAATATTTGCCGTTCTCCACAATTTTCCCTTTGAAAATTACCGCCTTAATACTAAGATTTTCGTCCAGCAAAACCATGTTGGCATACTTTCCATTCTCAAGACTTCCTGTATAAGAATAGATACCCAACGCCTTTGCGGGGTTGACAGCGGCAGCCGTTACTGCCGCGCTGAGGGAAATACCCATAGACACAGCCATCCTCAGGCACCCCATCAGGTCGGTAACGGAACCGGCAAGCGTGCCGTCCTTAAGCGTTGCCGCCTTACCTCTGACTTGGACTTCCTGCCCGCCGAGCGTGTATTCGCCGTCCGGCATGCCGGCGGCCCGCATGGTGTCGCTGATAAGAATTATCCGGTGCTCTCCAAACATATGAAAGGCTGCTCGTACCGCCGAGGGGTGGATATGGATTCCGTCACAGATCAACTCTGCCCGGCACTCCAAAAAGTCAAACGCCGCCCCGATTACTCCGGGGGCACGGTGCAGAAATGGCGGCATGGCGTTATACAGATGTGTGATCTTCCGTGCCCCTGCATTTAAAGCGGCAAGAGAAGTTTCATAATCAGCCTCCGTATGTGCGAGGGAAACAAGGACACTTTTTGAAGCCTCGCGGATGAAATCCATTGCCCCGGGTAACTCCGGGGCGATGGACACCTGCTTTATTAATCCTTGCGATGCGCCTTGAAGCCTGTCAAACAGCGCTTTGTCCGGGGTTCGAAGCCAAGAAGCTTCCTGTGCCCCTTTTTTTGCTGCGGAAAGAAATGGCCCCTCAAGATGGATACCAACAAGCTCCGCCCCGCTTTTCGATTTGCTTTTAAACTGCGCGGCGTTTTCGCACATTTTTATTAGCGCCGACTCGGGCGAAGTTATGCACGCAGGGCAAATTTGCGTAATGCCCCTTGAAAGCTCGTAGTCGGCAATTATTTGCAGGCCTTCCGGGGACCCGTCGCTGAAATCCTCCCCCATACAGCCGTGAAAGTGAATATCGGTCAGTCCGGGGATGAGGAAACAGCCCTCCGCGTCCATAATCTTTCCGTCTCCGCTCGAAACAGAAATGACTTCTCCGTCGGTACAGATGCTTCTCCGAACAAAGCCTTTCTCGATTTCGAAAACTTCAGCGCCTAAAATCCGCATGCCTTCACCTCCGTTTCGGTTAGCCTTGATAGAGCTGCGGTGTCTCCAACCAGCACCACATCCCCATGAATCTGAAGAATGGATGCCGGCACCTTAGGTGTGATAGGTCCCATAAAAGCAGCACGTACGATCTCAGCCTTGTCCTCGCCGCTGACTACGACCAGCACACGCCGGGTAGACATTATTGCACCTATCCCCATTGTGATAGCCTTTCGCGGAACATCCGAAGGAGAGGGAAAAAATCTGGAATTTGCCTCTATGGTGCTTGGAGTCAGATCCACAACATGAGTGGATTTGACGAATTCGTTTCCCGGTTCGTTGAATCCGATATGTCCATTGTGCCCGATGCCAAGAAGCTGAAGATCGGTTCCTCCAAGTGTTCTAAGCAGATTATCGTACTTTCGGCACTCCTCAATCGGGTCCGGAGCAAGCCCGTCAGGCACATATGTATTTTCAGGCTTAATATCAATGTGGTTGAAGAACTCTTCCTGCATAAAATATCGGTAGCTTTGGCTATGATTAGGTGCAAGGCACAGGTATTCATCCAAATTGACAGTCGTAACCTCTTTGAAGCTCAAATCTCCCTGCCTGTGCCATGCTATTAGCTGGCGGTATGTTCCGATCGGGCTCGAGCCGGTGGCAAGCCCCAGAACGCAGTCCGGGCGGCGGATAACCTCCGCCGATATCAGGTTGGCAGCTCGGCGGCTGACGGCTGCGTAATCAGCCTCCTCATAAATTCTCATAACTAGTCTCCCTTTTTTCTCTGCTCGAGCGGCAGAAGCGCAAATAATCTCTATGTAAAAACATAATGTCACTAGATTCAAATTAATGTCCAACAACGTAGCATAAATAAGAGCAACCCGGGCGCTTATCGACATCTCGGCAAGCGCCCGGGATATTTTCAGTCAGGAACGAGAACAAAGCGGGCGCCGTTCAAAATACAGTCGGCAGAAAGAAGGTATTGATTCTTCACCTGCCCAATTACGTTGACTCGATTGTCGGCGGGCAGAGAAGACCGGATAATCTGAACCTCTCCGGAATAGCGGCCGTAGCCCTCATTGTCTACGGTAATGCTTCCGCGAAGCCGCTCGCGGCAGTTTAAAGCTGTCACGCGCTCGCCAAAGCAGGAATAGGTGCGCGACTCGGCAAAGCGTACAAGCCACGACGGAGAATCCTGACGGCTGGTGAAAACCATTCCGTAAAGCGAGCGGAATTCCTCGCTAAGGTCGGCAGGAATTTCAAGAACGCCCTCCTCGCAGAAGCGGCGAATGCGTGCCTGCTCACGATGGCTAATGCCGGGGTCTCCAACAAATATTCCGTCTACACCGAAGTTTATGCAGAGGTCTGCGAAGCAGGCTGAAGGCGGCAGCCCCCTGTGGCGTTCAAGCGTCGGAAGGCTCTCAAAAACCGGACCGCGAAGCTCCTCGTCCCCCGGGATAAAGGCCAGAACCCGAAGCCCCGCCGCGCGCAATTCCTCAGTTGTACGCCGGAAGAAAGCATCGTCAAGGCCAGTTTCCGGGCGAGGATAGAAGTTGTGCATTGCGAAGGCCTGAATTGCTCCATTAGCGATACGCTCCGCCTTAGCACGAGAGGTGGTTGATGCATTTAGCGCAACAGGAATCCTGGCGGCAATCGCCGCGATTTCATCGTCCGAAAAACCGTAGTCCAGCCTGAGAGCCCAAATCCCCAAACGCTCGGCAAGTCGGACAAGATCCGGTTCTCCGAACCGATCTACGGTTTTAACGGAAACGTCCGCGATAATTTTAAACCCCAGCTCCGAAAGGCTCCGGCACATTTCCTCAGCATGGCGGCAGTAATCCGGGTCAAACTCCTCGCTGATATGCAGCGAAAGGAATACGGGCGCACCTAGTCCGGCAGCGCTTTCAAGCTGCTTCCGCCGGCTTTTGAAAGAGGTCAAATAGACCGAATAACCAAGTGCATCAGGCATTTGCAACATCCTGAGCGGGAATTCCGAACCATGTGATTATAAATCCCATTATATAGGAAATTACAAGGCCGAGGAAATAATAAAGCATCATACTTGGCGTCTGCATCAGGGGAATGGCGACAAGTCCCGAGGGGCCCCAGGCGTTCGAGGCAACGCCCATCAGCATGACGAATGCACCGCCGAAGCCTGCGCCGAGACCTGCCGTGACGAAGGGCTTGCCTAAGGGCAGGGTTACACCGTATATGAGCGGCTCACCTACGCCGAGGAATCCCGCCGGCAGCGCGCCGATTATGGTTTTTTGCATACGGAGGTTATTTGCCCTGCGAGCTTTTATGTAGATTGCAATAGCCGCGCCCACCTGTCCTGCGCCCGCCATAGCCAGAACCGGAAATAAGGTTACTCCCTTCATCTGGGTTAGCTGTATCGAATAGATGGGGATAAGGCCGTGGTGAAGTCCGAGAAGCACCATGGGTAAAAACACAGCGGCAAGAACATAGCCCGATATAATTGCGACAATAGGATTTTTTGAATTAATGAGAAAGGAAAGAATATATACCAAAGCATCCGAAATAAATCCCGTAACAGGCATCAGAATAAAGACGTAAACCGAACCGACAATAAGCATGGAAAGCAGCGGCGTGAGGATAAGGTCGAGCACGTCGGGTACGCGCTTGCGGATATACTTCTCCACCTTTGCGAGTATCCATACTCCAATAATGATTCCGATGATGCCGCCCTTGCCGGTGGTCAGAATGGAACTCAGGGGGACCTTGGCATTGTAAAGGCCGAGGATAGTCGAAATGGTCACGATCTGGCTGCCGATGGATATGCCGCCGATCATGCCGCCGAGAGCCGGTGTCGCACCGAATTCCTTGGCGGAGTTGATACCGGTATAGATAGCAAAGTACGACAGAAAGGCCGCGCCGATGAGTGAAAACAGATTTTGAATTACGACGATTGCACCGGTATTTGATTTAATTTCCGTCGGGAAAAGCTGGCCCATAAGGCTCGCAAGGCCGTTGAAAAGCCCGGCGGCGATAATGGCCGGAATCATCGGTATAAAGATATTCGCAATGGTCCGAAGGCCGCGCTTCAGGGCATTATCCTTCTGTCCGGCCTTTATGGCTGCTTTGTTCGCCTGCCAGTCTGTATCAACTGTGACATTCTGTATGTCTGCGTCGACAACGAAAATATCGGCTACCTTGCGTGCCTTTCCCGGGCCCAGAACGATCTGGAGGGTAACATCCTCCACGACGCCCAGAATTCCCTCCGTGTTCTTAAGTTCTTCGATCTTTGCGAGAGCCGGGTTCTTCAGTTGGATACGAAGGCGGGTCATGCAGCTGGCTGCGCTTATGACATTGTCCTTGCCGCCGACCAGTTCAAGTATCCTGCGGGAAAGCTCCTGATTTGTCATATTCTACACCTCAACTCATACTATAATGTGGGATACACGATATAATCAGCGGTTTTTTCTAAAACCGCAGGGCGTACTTTTATTTGATTGCCTCACGGACATGTCCGCCGGTTTTCTCGAGCCGGATTTGGGCCTCCTCCAACGAACAATCCGCTAAAATCATAGTGATGGCGGTTTTGACACTGCCTTCCGCTTCGGATATTTTTTCTCTGGCCGTGGCTTGGTCGGCGCCGGTCGCCTCCATGACAATCTTCTCCGCCCGTAAGCAGAGCTTTTCATTGGTCTGTACCACGTCCACCATCAGGTTCTGGTAGACTTTGCCGATTCCCACCATGGTCGCTGTGGAAATCATATTAAGGATCATCTTCTGTGCGGTACCCGCTTTTAGCCGGGTTGAGCCGGTAAGCACCTCTGGACCTACCACTGCCTCAATGGCTAGCTCAGCCGCCTTTCCGACTTCGGAATTTCGATTGCATGAAATTGCAACAGTGCGGCAACCTATTTCCCGGGCGTAGCTCAGACCGCCAAGTACATACGGTGTTCTTCCGCTCGCTGCGATGCCTATGACTACATCTGTCGGAGAAAGCTTATGCGCAATAAGATCGGCCTTCCCCAACTCTCGGCTGTCCTCCGCACCTTCCACCGCCTTCATGAAAGCACCTTCTCCGCCTGCAATCAAAGCAACGACCAGATCGGGCGAAACGCCAAATGTTGGCGGACATTCCGCAGCATCAAGGACGCCGAGACGTCCGCTGGTGCCGGCTCCCATATAAAACAGCCTTCCGCCGGATTTGAGCGCCATTACAGCCCACTCCACCGTAAGCGCAATTCTAGGAAGAAGAGGCGCAATTGCGGCTGCGACCTTCGCGTCCTCCCTGTTCATTGCCGTCACGAGCTCCAACGGAGTCATCATATCCATCTCCATCGTGTCAGGGTTTCGGGTTTCGGTTATCATTTCGTTAAGATTCAGGCTCAATATTAAAGTTCTCCCTTCCAAAGCGCCCTGTTTTAGCATCTTGGCGATACTCTGCCTCCCGCCGTCCGAAACAGTGGCTGAGCTTCCCCGTACAATGCTTTATTGTCTCCATACTACCCACATCATATTTTTATGTCAATATTTTAAGAACCATGCGGTACTTTGTTTCGCAAATTCGGTTCTTTCAGTGCGTTTTAAGGGAAAATGTGAAATATGTTTTGGATTAAATAAAATACAATTGTTGTATTTGTACATTAAATTGAACAAAGTTTCATTATTTGACTTGACAATTGAAATAAAAGTCGGTACAATTAATCACATCAATAATAAGCGCCTTTTTAGGAATACTGCGTCCGAGCCAAGATTCAAATACCGCGGAGGCCATACGCCCCGGGGTTTAGTTATTGCGGCAAGGGCGTTTTTATTTCGTTCAAGATTACGATTCCGATAAATAGGAGCTGAAAAAAAGTATGAGCACGCAAAAGCCTTTCTTTTCCCGCCTTTTCGGCAAGACTGACAAACCGTCATCAGATACTGCCGAGGTTTTGGCATGTCCCGTTTCAGGCAAGGTTATTCCTATCGAGATGGTCGCCGACCAGACCTTCTCCCAGAAGATTCTCGGCGACGGACTGGCTATCGAGCCCGCCGAAGGGATGATTTACTCCCCATCGGATGGCGTGGTCAGCGCCCTGATGGATACAAACCATGCCTTGGGCATTACATCGGCGAAGGGTGCCGAGATACTTATACATGTAGGCAGAGATACCGTTGAACTCGGCGGTAAGTATTTTACCGCGCATACCCGGGAAGGAATGGCGGTAAAACAGGGCGAACTTCTGCTCACCTTTGATTTGGAAGGCATACGCGCAGCCGGTTTCGACACGACCACGCCCATAGTTGTAAGCAACTCACAGGATTTTGATATGGAAAAGGCCGGTCCAGGTGCTATTGCAAAGGGCGAAGCGCTTTTGACACTCCGTCCTAAAAACTAATTATCAGGAAGCAGGGGTAAGAATTGAAAACATTCGAATATACGATTAAGGACCCAAACGGGCTTCACGCACGGCCCGCAGGTCTTCTGGTTCAGATGGCTCAGAAGAGCGCAAGCACGGTAAAAATTGCCCGCGGGGAGAAAACCGCCGACCTTAAGCGCCTTTTTGCGGTCATGGGTATGAATATCAAGCAAGGCGAGACGGTAACGGTCTCTGTGGATGGTGCGGACGAAGAGGAAACAGCCAAGGCCCTTAATGAGTTTATCAAGTCTAATTTTTAGAAAGATGGTGTGGGGATGACTGTACTGCGCGGAGAAGGCGTTTCAAGCGGAATAGCCTCCGGTAAGCTTATATTCCTGCGGCGTGATGCGCCCTCCCCTGTTCGCCGTGAGATAAACGACCCGGAAACAGAGATATCCCGTTTTAACGAGGCTAGAAACGAAGCGATCAGGCAGCTTTCTAAGCTTTACGCGGAAAGCCGGGCGGTGCTCGGAGATGAGCACGCGCTTTTATTTGAAATCCATAAAATGATGCTCGATGATTTGGACTATCGGGAGTCAGTCGAGGGACTTATCCGCTCCGAGCGGGTAAACGCAGAGTACGCCGTGGCGCAGACCGCCTCGCAATTTGCTGATATGTTCAGGCAGATGGACGATTTATATATGCGCGAACGCTCAGCTGATGTGCTGGACGTTTCCGCTCGGGTTGTCCGTCTGCTTGCGGGCGAAGAAGTCTCTATGCCAAAAGGATCCGAGCCCTTTATTCTTGCGGCTGATGATCTTGCACCCAGTGAAACGGCGCGGCTTGATCGTGGAAGAATTCTGGCCTTTGTTACAATGCGTGGCTCCAAGAACTCGCATACTGCCATTTTCGCCCGTACGATGGGGATTCCGGCGGTCGTAGAGCTGGGCAACAGCCTGAACGAGTCGCTTGATGGCAAGTCCGTCTTCGTTGACGGAGAAGCCGGAACGGTTTATATAGAGCCTGACCCCAAAACCGAGTCAGAGCTTCGGAGCAGAGCTCATGCCGCTGAGGAGCGTCGCCGCTATTTTGAGCGTTTTCGCGGCCTCGATGCCTACTCACCTTCCGGACGGCGGGTGCTTCTCGGAGCCAATATCGGCTCACCGCAGGATTTGAATCTGGTTCTTGCTGCCGGTGCCGATGCTATTGGGCTTTTCCGTAGCGAATTTCTTTATCTGGGTAGGGACGCTTACCCATCGGAGGATGAACAGTTTGATGCTTACCGGAAAGCTGCGGAAGCAATGGCCGGGCGCACGGTGGTTATCCGGACGCTTGATATTGGCGCAGACAAGCAGGCAAAATACTTTGAGCTTCCACAGGAGGAAAACCCGGCGCTGGGGATGCGCGCAATCCGAATTTGCCTGACACGGCCCGAGGTATTCAAAACGCAGCTTCGCGCACTTTACAGGGCCTCCGCCTACGGGAATATTGCAATCATGTTTCCTATGATTGCTTCCGTCGAGGAGGTTCGCAGGGCCAAGGAATACTGTGCGCAGGTATGCTCAGAACTCAAATCCGAAGGAATAGCTTTTAATTCAGAAACACAGGTTGGAATTATGATTGAAACTCCCGCCGCCGCGATTATCAGCGACATTTTAGCTCCGGAAGTGGATTTTTTCAGTATTGGCACCAACGACCTTACGCAGTATACGCTTGCTGCCGACCGCCAGAATGAAGCCGTTCAGCCCTTCTGCGACGTTCATCACGAGGCTGTGCTGAGGCTTATCCGCATGACGGTGGAAAATGCTCATAAGTCCGGGATTTGGGCTGGTATCTGCGGCGAGCTTGCCGCAGATACCGCGCTCACCGATACCTTCATGGAAATCGGCGTAGACGAGCTTTCGATGCCGCCGGGCAATATTCCTGAAATTCGGGCAAAGATATTGGATCGGTAACAGTTTATAAAGGATTGGAGGCGCTGAGATGAAAAGCGCGCTTTTACACCTTCGTGAGGCTGTGGATTCTCTCAGTCCGGCGGAGCGCACCGTCGCGAATTACCTGCTTGAAAACCCCGACAGGGCTATGAAGCTCAGCATACATGAGCTTGCGGAACGAACCTTTTCCTCCCCTTCCTCGATTATCCGTATGTGCCACCGCATAGGCTTTCAGGGATATAAGGAATTCCGCCAGGCAGTAACATATGAAATTGCGGTCCGGAAAAAGAGCGCCGAGGAGCAGCACAAGGAAATCACCCGTTCCGACAGCATGGAGGACATTATAGAGAAAATCACTTATAAAAATATTATCTCGCTTGAGGATACCAAAAACCTTTTGGAGCCGGAAACCCTGAAAAAGAGCGTAGAGCTTGTGCGAAACTGCCGTACAGTGCTGCTCTTCGGTCTTGGAGCTTCGCTTTGCGCCGCCCGCGATGCGTACCTGAAATTTCTTCGGCTCAACAAGCCCTGCGTTCTCAACGACGATTGGCACTCTCAGTATCTTCAGGCCCGCAACGCGTCCGAGCAGGATTTGGGCATTGTTATTTCCTACTCGGGTGAAACACAGGAGGTTATTGAGTGCATGAAGGTAATGCGCGAAAACAAAACGCCTATCATCGCAATAACCCGCTGTGTCGCTTCCCCCGTTTCCGAGCTTGCCGACCTCCGCCTCTACACGGCGGCTAATGAGTCCACTTTCAGGAGCGGAGCAATGTCATCGCGCATTTCACAGCTTAATATCATTGATATTCTATATACCGCTTTTGCAAACAGCGAATACGAGTATTGCCTCGAGCAGCTCTCCAAAACGCACATCAGCAAACCGCTTTCAAAAAAGCGCTGAATTAAATCCCATACCACAAGCAACAATCGGCCGCCGGATGTATTAAAAAGCATCCGGCGGCCGACATATAGTTCATTTTAGTGAGAAGGGCAACCCCTTTTGTAACCTTCTTCTTTTACTTAATCAAGGCCAAATAATATATTATTTTACAAAAACACGATGGAATGCTTTTTTGCCTTTTTTAATGATCATACCATTTCCCAAAAGCTCTTCCTTTTTTATTTTTGCATTGAAATCCGTTACCTTTACGCCGCCCGCCTCGACGCCGCCCTGCTCTATCGCCCTGCGGGCCTCAGACTTTGAAGTTACCAGCTTCGTCTTTACAAGAATGTCTGTCACAGCGACCTCGCCCTCGGTAAAATCCGAATCCTCAAGCTCGGTCGACGGCATATTTGAAATATCCCCGCCGGAAGAGAAGAGTGCCTTTGCGGCTTCCTGCGCCTTTCGGGCCTCCTCCTCGCTGTGCACGAGCTTTGTAAGTTCAAACGCAAGTATCTCCTTCGCGGCGTTGATCTGGCTTCCCTCCCACTTCTCCATCTTTTCGATCTCTTCAAGCGGCAGAAAGGTCAGCATTCTGAGGCACTTCATGACGTCCGCGTCGTCGACGTTCCGCCAGTACTGGTAGAAGTCGTAGGGCGAGGTCTTTTCGGGATCAAGCCATACGGCGCCCGCCTGCGTTTTGCCCATCTTTTTACCCTCGCTCGTTAGTAGGAGGGTAATCGTCATGCCATAAGCGTCCTTGCCGAGCTTACGCCTGATAAGCTCGGTGCCGCCGAGGATGTTCGACCACTGGTCGTCGCCACCGCACTGTATCTGGCAGCCGTACTTTTGGAAAAGCTCAAAAAAGTCGTAGCTCTGCATTATCATATAGTTAAATTCGAGGAAGGTCAGACCCTTTTCCATTCTCTGCTTGTAGCACTCGGCCGTAAGCATGCGGTTAACCGAAAAATGCGGGCCCACTTCCCGAAGCAGCTCGACATAATTGAGCTTTAGGAGCCAGTCGGCGTTATTTGCCATTATCGCCTTTCCGTCCGAAAAATCGACAAACTTGCTCATCTGCACCTTAAAGCGCTCGCAGTTGTGGTTAATCGTTTCCGGCGTCATCATCTGCCGCATGTCGGTGCGGCCCGACGGATCGCCTATCATCGCCGTACCCCCGCCAATAAGCGCAATAGGGCGGTTGCCGGCCATCTGAAGGCGCTTCATAAGGCAAAGGGCCATAAAGTGCCCGACATGCAGGCTATCCGCCGTAGGATCGAAGCCTATATAAAACGTGGCTCTTCCGTTATTAATAAGTTCCCTGACTTCTTCCTCGTCCGTGATCTGAGCGATTAAGCCTCTTGCCTTCAATTCGTCGTATACTGTCATTTTACCTCACTCCAAATATAAAGCCCTCTGCTCCTCACGAGCAGAGGGCGTGATTTACGCTGTACCACCTCTGGTTCGCCGCCGCCTCGCGGCATACGGCATCTGGGAGTATCGAACGACGCCGTATAATCCACGGCCCTGGCCTTAACTCCTCCGCTGTAACGGGCGCCCCGGCACGCGCCTACTCGCAAAAGCTTTCGGGCGGCAGCTCCGAGATGTATTCGTACCGGCGTTCTCTCCCCCTTGCACCCGACGGGGGCTCTCTTCGCAGAAACAGCCCATACTACTTCTTCTCATCAACGCATTTATCCGCGGTTATTATATCCGGGTCTGAGAGCTTTGTCAAGAGTCCGTCCGGCCGCCCGCTGCCATGCCTATCATTTCCTCCGCGTGCCTCAGGCTTGCTTCCGTAATCTGTTCTCCGGAGATAATCCTTGCAACCTCTTTAACCCTTTCGGCGTATCCGAGACT
>JAJUHS010000032.1 GCA_029267755.1 Clostridiales bacterium | reverse complement strand
AAGGGCTGTGGTTGGAGCCTCCTTGAAACCGTCTGGCGGTAGGTGAAATAACCGATCCACAGCATCCATTACAGTGTAGCAAATTTCGATGTTCTTGGAGAGGAACTCTAAAAACTACTACTTCTATATAATACGAGGTGATGGCATGGATTGGCTTAACAGCATGAACGCGGCCTTGGACTATATTGAAAAGCATCTTGACGACGAAATCGACATTGATATTGCCGCAAGGATAGCCCGGTGCTCAACCTTTCATTTTCAGCGGATGTTCTCATACATCGCCGATGTGCCGCTGTCAGAGTATATTCGCAGGCGCAGGATGACCTTAGCTGCTTTCGCGCTGCAGAGCTGCGATGCAAAGGTTATTGATATATCGCTTAAATACGGTTACGATTCTCCCACCGCGTTTAACCGCGCTTTTCAAAGCGTTCACGGAATTACCCCTTCGGCCGCAAAGAAAACCGGCGCGCCCCTTAAAGCCTATCCGCCCATCAGCTTCAAAATAACGATTAAAGGAGAAGCGGAAATGAACTACAGGATAGAAAAGAAGGATGCATTCAGGATTGTCGGCATTAAGCGACATTTTAGCGGAGAGATTGAGGATTCGTATAAGAAAGTACCTATATTTTGGCAGGAAACCATGCAAAGCGGTGTGATTCCCCGTATGTGCGAACTTATAAACAAAGAGCCCATCGGGTTGCTGGGTATCAGTACGGAGTGCTTTAAGGATTTTGATTATTTTATCGCCGTAGCAACCGATAAGCAGACGCCGAAGGATATGGAGGAGTATATTATTCCGGAATGCCTGTGGGCGATATTCGAATGCGTAGGCGCTATGCCCGAAGCTATTCAAAATATGCAGAAGCGCATAGCTACCGAGTGGCTGCCAACTTCCGGATATGAATATGCGAACGCACCGGATATAGAGGTCTATCCGGAGGGCGACCAGTATTCGAAGGATTACAAATGCGAGGTCTGGCTACCGATAGTAAAGAAGTAAACATTGACAGCCGTGATGTTAAAAAACGCAGAAGCTTATTATGTAAAGCAAAAAAACTTAACATGTATTTTATTAGTATAAAGTGAAGTGGTTTTACAAAAATAACCGGACGGTTTAACCGCCCGGTTATTTAATATTTTTATTGCCGCGAACCGAATAGAACGTCGTTCATGTTATAAATGCCAGGTTCAATTTGCTCTGCAAGATATTTCGCGGCTCTTACGGCACCCGAGGCCAGCACCTCTCTGGAATAAATGGTATGCTTGAATTCGATAACCTCGTTATTACCCGCAAAAATCACCTCGTGTTCGCCTGGGATTGTTCCGCCGCGGACCGCAGAGATTCCAATTTCATTTTTGCCGCGAGCATTCCTTACGCTTTTACGCTCATAAACATATTCCGGCGAAGAAGCCAAGCCCTCCGCGGCCGCGTCGGCAAGCATGAGCGCCGTGCCGCTCGGGGCATCGATTTTCTTGTTATGGTGGCGTTCGACTATTTCAATGTCAAAATCCTCTCCGAGCGCCTCGGCAGCCTTTTTGACGAGCCCCATGAGCAGATTTATACCTATCGACATATTGGCCGATCTGAAGATGGGGATAGTCTTAGAGGCGCTTTCTATCATTGCGAGTTGATCCTCCGAATAGCCCGTGGTGCATATTACCAGAGGCAGGGAACGTCCGAGACAGTAGGACAGCAGGGAAGGCAGGGCTCCGGGATGTGAGAAATCGACAACCACATCAGCACTCCCTCCAAATTCCATGGGGTCGGCGTAGACAGGAAAATCGGAGAGCTTGACGGTATTGATGTCGAAGCCGGCGACGACGGTGACGGTGCCGTCAGCTCGGCAGGCCGAGGTAAGCGCCTGACCCATGCGCCCGTTGCACCCGGATATTATAAGCTTAGGCATAAGGCTCACTCTTTCCTATGTATTTTAAGTACTATACATTCAAACCCTTTGCGCGCATGGCCTTTTTAAGCTTCTCAAGGTTCTGGGGCTCCATTTCGCAAAGCGGGAGACGAAGTTCACCGACATCCATGCCGAGAAGATTCATTGCTGTCTTGATGGGTATCGGGTTAACCTCATAGAACATCGCATTCATAAGGTGCACATATGGAAGATGGAATTTGCGGGCCGCCGCGAAATCCTCCTTAAGGCAGAGGTCGCAGATCTTTGCGGTAACCTCCGGAAGGATGTTGGCGAGAACTGAAATAACGCCCTTGGCGCCGAGAGACATCATGCAGACCGCCTCGTCGTCGTTTCCGCTCCAGAAGTAGAGATCGTCTCCGCAGAGAGCCATGGCTTCATTGATAAGAGTGTAGTTGCTGGACGCTTCCTTGACCCCGTTTATGTTCGGATGCTTTGAAAGCTCATAATATGTTTCGGCGGTAAAGCCGCAGCCGGTGCGGCTGGGCACGTTGTAAAGGATAATAGGAATATTGACGCAGTCGGCGAGGGTGGTGTAGTGCTTGATCAGCCCCTTCTGTGTTGCCTTGTTGTAGTAAGGCGTGACAATCAAAAGTCCGTCAGCGCCCGAAGTTTCAGCGCTCTTGCAAAGGTACTTGGAAGCCTCGGTGTCGTTGCTGCCTGCGCCGGCGATAACAGGTACGCGGCCGTTAACATACTTCACGCAGTAATCAACGGTGGCGGCGTGCTCCTCGAGAGACTGGGTCGCGCTCTCGCCGGTGGTGCCGCAAATTATAATTGAGGAAGTGCCCCCAGCTATCTGAAAATCTATAAGCTCACCGAGCTTTTCAAAGTTTACCTTGCCGTCCTTAAACGGTGTGACTATCGCCACTCCGCAGCCGGTAAAAACGGGTGTCTTCATATAACATCCTCCAAACAATTATTAAATGTAGTTTTCGGCGCAGAGCAGCTCCGCAAGCAGTACGGCTCCGCCGGCCGCGCCTCTCAAAGTGTTGTGGGAAAGACATACGAACTTGTAATCGTACTGACAGTCCGGGCGAAGGCGTCCGATTGAAACGGCCATGCCGTTCTCAAGGTTTCTGTCAAGCCTGGTCTGGGGACGGTTATCATCTTCAAAGTAGTGAAGGAACTGCTTGGGAGCGGTGGGAAGGTTAAGCTCCTGGGCCCTGCCTGAGAAGGATTTCCAAAGCTTCAGTATTTCTTCCTGAGACGGTTTCTGCTTAAAGGAAACGAATACTGCGGCCATGTGCCCGTTTGAAACGGGGACTCTTATGCACTGTGCCGTGATTGAAGGCGAGTCGGCATTTACGATTACACCGTTTTCAACTTTGCCCCAGAGCTTCATAGGCTCGCGCTCGGACTTTTCCTCCTCGCCGCCGATGTAGGGAATGACGTTGTCTACCATTTCGGGCCAGGTATCGAAGGTCTTTCCTGCACCGGAAATGGCCTGGTAAGTGCAGACAAGCACCTTGTCGATGCCGAAGCCGCGCAGGGGGTGGAGAGCCGGAATGTAGCTTTGCAGCGAGCAGTTAGATTTAACAGCGATAAAGCCGCGTTTAGTACCGAGGCGTTTTCGCTGCGCATCTATTACCGCAAGATGCTCAGAATTTATTTCGGGAACGATCATTGGGACGTCGGGGGTCCAGCGGTGTGCGCTGTTGTTGGAAACGACCGGGCACTCAAGCTTTGCATACTTTTCCTCGAGAGCCTGTATTTCGTCTTTTTTCATATCTACTGCGGAGAAAACAAAATCGACCTCGGAAGCAATGGCCGCGGCGTCGGCCTCCGCGTCTTTTACGATTATTTTTTTAGCTTCCTCCGGCATCGGAGACTCGAGGGCCCAGCGGGAGCCGACGGCCTCTTCATAGGTCTTTCCGGCGCTGCGGGGACTTGCCGCTATAACTTTCAATTCGAACCACGGATGGTTCTCCATAAGCGACACAAAACGCTGTCCCACCATACCTGTTCCGCCTATAACGCCTACTTTGTACTTTTTCATGTTTTTTCCTCCAATAGCATAATATTCGAAATCCAAATTAAATTGTTTCCGTAAATAATTAAAAAATTATAAAATAATAATCAGCGGGTTGAAAAACCAGCTGATTTTGTAATATAATGTCCCCTGTGGTTTGGAGGGATTTATATTTCAAAAGCAGTTAGCTCTCCATCCTAGCGGATGACAGTCGCCAGGCTCTTAACCTGGTAACCAGCGCAACCGGCTCCGAAACCGGCTGAACTTCGGCGGCCCGCCCTTTCATTACGGTTCATTGGGTTTCGGACCCCTCGCCGTAACTACTAATATAGGCCGCACCTCTACGCTGCAATTTATTTAGGTCATATTATCATGCAATTTACATGGTGTCAATATGTTTTGTTGGCAAAAATGTATTCACCTGAAAGTTAAATATACAAGCAAATTATACAAAACCAAACGGGGAATAGATTATGACAAAGAGAATCGGATCACTTCTGCGCCCAATACTGTTTTTACTTACCTCATTTTTACTGCTGACCTTCTGCGCGACTCGGGCAAAAGCCTATACAAACGCCGTTACTACAATAAGAGTCGGTCTTTGCTTTGAGAGAAACGGGAGCGACACCGCCGATGTCACGCTGCTGAACGAGGTCGGCAACGGTTTTGATTTTGGATACTTCGATTCGTCAAGAAAATTTGTTAAGGTTTCCGATGCCGGAAAAAATTCAAAATCGATTTACATATTTATTTTTGCGGGCGGCAATACTGTCGTTATGGATTCGGGTACGAATGCCGTGCTTTATCAGCAAAATACTGCCGCTCAGGGTCCCATCGGCATAATGCCAATTCAGGACGGCGGGAAATGCGAGACCTGGTGCAAGGGGTTCCGATACTATGGCGGATTTGAGGTTACCGCCCTGTCGAAGGGTACGCTTCAGGTTCTTAACGTGGTTGATATCGAGGACTATGTAAAGGGTGTCGTTCCTGCTGAAATGTCGCCGTCATGGCCTATCGAGGCGCTTAAGGCTCAGGCAATGTGCGCGAGGACATATGTAGCGATGAACATCAATTCGCACGGAACCTTTGACGTATGCAACGGTTCCTGCTGCCAGGTTTATTACGGACGCAATACTACGAACGCAGCAACCGACTCTGCGGTTGACGCTACGGCAGGGAAGTATGTGCTTTATAACGGCTATCCATGCAAAACCTTTTTCTATTCCTCGAACGGAGGTGCGACCGAAGCCTGCCAAAACGTCTGGACAGAAAATCTGCCTTATCTTGTCGAGAAGTTTGACGATTACGATACCTCGATAGACACGGGTTACAACAACTGGACTTATACATATACCGCCGAGGAAATAACCGATATTCTGAACAGCAGCGGCTATAAGATAGGGACGGTCACTTCGATAACTCCGATATATACCGCGGTCGGCAACATTTATTCCCTTACCTTCAGCGACGGAAAAAATACCGTAACGGTAGAAAAGCAGGAGGCTGGAGACATACTCTGCAGCTCAAAGTATGGCAAATATACTCACAGCCAGCATTTTACGATTTCGGGCTCGTCAAGCTCGGCAACGGGACTATACATAAACAACAATTCCAATATGCTCGGCAGCATATTCTCTGCATACGCGATTGGAGGGGACGGGAGCACCTCAAAAGTAACCGTAAGCGGAGGCAGTATTTCCGTCATTACCGGAAGCGGCGTCCAGACCGTAAACCCTTACGGCAGCGGAAGCAATCAGACTGGCACGACGTTTACGGTGACGGGCTCCGGCTGGGGTCATAATGTCGGCATGAGCCAGTACGGCGCGAAGGCTATGGCGCTTGCAGGCAAAACTTATGTGGATATAATCAATTTTTATTTTACCGGGGTTACGATCGGATGAAAAAGAGCGATTTTTATTTTGACCTTCCAAAAGAGCTAATAGCTCAGACGCCAATTTTGGAGCGCGACCATTCGAGACTGCTCCGTATCGATAAAATAACCGGCAAAACTGAGCATCTGCATTTTTTCGATCTGCCAAAGATTTTAAATCCCGGGGACTGTCTTGTTTTAAACGATTCAAGGGTGCTTCCGGCGAGACTTTTCGGGAAGCGTGAAACGGGCGGCGCGGTCGAGGTTGTATTGCTTAATGATAACGGAAACCATGTCTGGGAATGTCTGACGCGCCCGGGACGAAAAACGGAACCGGGAACAAAGCTTTCGTTCGGGGACGGCGAGCTTAAGGCAACGGTCGTCGGGGTTGCTCCGGGCGGAAACAGGCTTTTAAGGTTTGAATTTGAAGGCATTTTTCTTGAGATACTCGAAAGGCTGGGAAAAATGCCGCTGCCACCGTATATAAAGGAAGAACTTGAGGACTCGGAGCGTTACCAGACTGTTTATTCAAAAGAACTAGGCTCGGCTGCGGCGCCGACCGCCGGGCTGCACTTTACAAAGGAGCTAATAAAGGAGCTGGAGGACAAGGGCGTAATAACAGCGTATATAACCCTGCACGTCGGGCTCGGCACCTTCCGGCCGGTCAAAGCGGAAAATATCGAGGAGCATGAGATGCATGCTGAATACTGCACTATTTCCAAGGAAACCGCCGAAAAGATTAACAGAGCAAAGCTGAACGGCGGAAGGATCATTTCTTGCGGTACCACATCCTGCCGCACACTAGAATCGAGATCCGACGAAAACGGACTGGTATCGGAATATTCCGGATGGACGAATATTTTCATCTATCCCGGCTATAAATTCAAATGTATAGACGCGCTGATAACGAATTTCCATCTGCCGGAGAGCACGCTGATCATGCTGGTATCCGCGCTGGCGGGCAGGGAAAACATACTGCGCGCTTACGACGAGGCCATCCGTAAAAAATATAGGTTTTTCAGTTTCGGCGACGCAACTATAATAATTTAACGGGCGGAAAACCGCCCGGTCTTTATATCGGCTTATTGCCTGCGAAAAGGAGAATAAATGTTTAAACTTATAAAAAATCAGGGAAAAGCACGCAGGGGCAGTTTTCAAACACCGCACGGAGTTATCCAGACCCCTGTTTTTATGAACGTCGGAACTCAAGCCGCGATAAAGGGCGCGCTGTCGTCCGAGGATTTGGAGCGCATAGGATGCCAGGTGGAGCTTTCGAACACATACCATTTGCATGTCAGGCCCGGAGAGGAACTTATAAAGCGTCAGGGCGGGCTCCATAATTTTATGGACTGGAAGGGCCCGATACTTACGGACAGCGGCGGATTTCAGATTTACTCGCTGTCTAAGCTGAGAAAGGTTACCGAGGAGGGTGTGGCTTTTAACTCCCACGTCGATGGCAGACATATATTCATGGGTCCGGAGGACAGCATGCGTATACAGTCCTATCTTGGATCCGACATAGCAATGGCGTTTGATGAATGTATCGAGATACCCTCGCCTTATGACTATGTGAAGTGCTCCTGCGAGCGCACCTACCGTTGGCTGGTCAGATGCAGAGACGAACTTAACCGACTTAACGGGGAAGCGGATGCGGTTAACCCAGGACAGATGCTTTTTGGGATAAACCAGGGGGCTACGTTCAAGGACATCCGCTGCGAGCACATGGATAAAATCGCGGAGCTCGACCTTCCGGGTTACGCAATCGGGGGATTGGCGGTAGGGGAGACTGCAGAGGAGATGTACGATACGATTGAATGTGTCGAAGAGCATATGCCGAAGGACAAGCCACGATATCTGATGGGAGTCGGGACGCCTTCGAACATTATTGAGAGCGTTTACAGGGGCGTTGATTTCTTTGACTGCGTAATGCCTGCCAGAAACGGACGGCACGGAAGACTCTATACATGGGAGGGAGTAATCAACATCAAAAACGAGAAGTACGCTGAAGACTCGATGCCAATAGATCCGACATGCGGCTGCCCTGTATGCAGACGATACTCCAGAGCCTATCTCCGACATCTGTTCAAGGCCGAGGAAATGCTCGCGATGAGGCACTCCGTCATGCACAATCTTTATTTCTACAACAGACTTATGGAGAAAATCCGCTTTGAGTTGGAGTTCGGGGATTTTGGCAAATTCAGAGCCGAATATTCGAAAAAACTGGCCTGCCGCTTATAAAATGCTTGAATTTTGTTTCCTTAGCATATATAATTTCAGCGTTAAGGGAGTTGTCCAATTTTACAGGAGGTTAAATTTATGGATTATACCCAGCTTATTATCTTGATTGCGGCCTGCGCAGTCCTCTATTTTGTAATGATCAGATCT
The DNA here is from genome assembly GCA_029267755.1 of Clostridiales bacterium. Classification (GTDB taxonomy): domain Bacteria; phylum Bacillota; class Clostridia; order Oscillospirales; family Oscillospiraceae; genus DUPK01. Next base: position 9,271 of record JAJUHS010000032.1, on the reverse strand, counting down.
GACAAAAAGAAGAAGAACGCCATAACGCAGATGAGAAATGAAATAGCCCCCGGTGACGAGATTACAACGATCGGCGGTATGGTGGGCAAGGTGTGCGCTGTCGACGGCGAGCTGGTAACCTTTGAAACCGGCGAAGATCGTGTACGCATACAGATTCAGAAATGGGGAATCTCGTCAAAAGCCGGTTTCGACCCCAAGCCCAAGAAAAAATAACCGCATGGCTGTTATATGTGCCATATCCGTTTAGTAGACGGCGCCGTGCCTTACGGGAAGGCGTTATAAATAAATTTGTCCTGAAATATAAATAATGCGTATTTATCGCCCCTCCACTGAATAAGAATGTGGTACAAACATTCTGCAACAGGGAGGGGCTTTTATGCGAAAAAAAGAGAATAAAAAAATCGGCCCTAATGCCGTGCTGAACACGGCGGTGGGTGGCATAACCGGATTGGTTTCGGCGATTGTACTGCTTTTACTGCTTGCGATACTGACTTCGGCCGGCAGGTTCCCGGAAAGTCTGATGCGGGAGGCGACGGTATTGGCCTGCGGCATCGGAGGAATAGTCGGTTCATTTACGGCTTCAAAGCGGCAGAAGGGAAAAAGGCTTATAACCGGCATCGGATCCGGAGCGGTGATGTTCCTGCTCACATTTATTCTGGCTGTTTTCAGCGGAAGCGGAATGATAGCCGGCAAGCTTACCCCGGCAATTTTGGTAGCTATACTGCTGGGCGGAATTGCGGGCAGCCTGCTGTGCGCGGTGCCGGGGAGAAGAAGACGGTAAAATTATACAAATATTACCGTCGGCAATCAAATTGTATACCGAACGTAATCAATCCGCACCGTTGACATAATACTAACGCCGATGACGATATCTAGTGACTTAAAAGAAGCTGCGTACAAAATGTTGCGATAATGTGCCGTGTTCTTAGGTGCGGCACATTATTGCGGTTATCAGGTTGACATAATTAAATTAACATAATATATTGACATAATTAACAAAAATTAAAAATAATCACTTTTATGCTTGATTTATTTGATTTGGTTGTAATATATTATTTAAGAAATCTCAAGCCAATCTGTCATAAAAAAACTCCTTGTCCATATTCTGTTATGGGGTGAAATATTATGAACATAAGATTGGCGGGGAAGCTTAATTATTGGGATCGGGTCAATATGATCGGATTCCTTTTCTGCGCCGTGTTTTTCTTTTTTGGGATTGTTATAGGAGCAATTTCCGCTTGCAATATCCCTGCTGACGAAAGCGCTGTTTTAAAAGGCTTTTTTTGTTCGGTTCAAAGCGGGGTATTTAAGCCAGGCGGGCTTTCAGGCTCCCTTGCCAAAGCGTTTCTCTTTCATACAATAGCCGTATTGCTGGGGTTTTCCGCGATAGGCTTTATATTTCTGCCTTTGCTGTCTTTCGTCCGTGGTTTTTTTATTACCTTTGCTGCAGCCGCAATTATAGCAGCTTTTGGTAAAAGCGGAATTGCGGTTGCGTTTGCCCTGTTGGGATTGCCTTCTCTGATAGCATTGCCATGCTTTTTTATTTTGTCCTTGCAGGCCTTTGCGGCTTCATATTCTCTTGCGGCAAGGCTTTTCAGGCGAAGCACGGCCTCGAGTATTTACAGAAAAGACTATTTTGTCAGTTGTGCGGTCTGTTCGGCGGTACTCATATTCTCCGCGCTAATTGAGGCTTATCTTTCACCGCTCTTGGCGTCTCTGGCGGCAGGGAAACTATGAAACCGGATTGGAAGTGATTTGTTGACCAACTCAATCTGCATCAATAATTTTGAACGTTACCTGGCCGATGAGAAGCAGGTGTCAAAAAACACACTCCTCTCATACATACGCGATATTACCCAGTTCGCCAGGTTTGCCGAGCACGAAAAAATAAGTTCCGTGTCCGACGTCAGCCAGAAGCAGGTTGAAGACTACGTTCAATGGATGAAGAGAAACGGGAAATCGGTCTCCACCGTATCGAGATCCATCGCATCGCTTAAGTGCTTTTACGGTTATTTGGAGTCAGAGGGTATCATACGCGGCAATCCCGCCGAAAGTATAATCCCTGATAAGCAGCAGAAGAAGCTTCCGCAGATACTGACGGGTGCCGAAGTAGAGAGGCTGCTCAATCAACCCGAGCTTAAGGACGCGAAGGGTTACCGCGACAAGGCTATGCTTGAGCTTCTGTATGCAACCGGCATAAGAGTTAGCGAGCTGATAGATCTTGAGGAACGCGATATAAACCTTGCGGCGGGAATCATCAGGTGCGAAAGCAAGGGGAAAGAGCGTTTCATACCGATGTATCCGGTCGCCATTCGGGCACTGAGCGCATATATGGAGTACGCCAGGCCTCAGCTTGTTGCCGACCCGAACGAAAAGGCAGTCTTTGTAAACATCAGCGGGGAGAAGATGTCGCGTCAGGGTTTCTGGAAGATAATAAAGCACTATAAGGAGATGGCTCATATAGATAAGGAAATCACTCCGCATACTCTGCGACATTCTTTTGCGGCGCATCTGCTTGAAAACGGTGCCGACCTCCGTTCAATACAGGAAATGCTTGGCCACGCCGACATATCTTCAACCCAGATTTATACTCAACTCGTCAAAAACAAACTGAAGGACGTATACAACCGCGCGCATCCCAGAGCTTAGCCGAATAAAAAGCAGGGCACGATTGTCCCTGCTTTTTAATATGTTCTGCGGCGGAGATGTCCTACATTTTGATTGCTTTTTTTTGCGGTTTTGTGTTAGACTTATACTTATCGAAAGGCGGTGCCGGAATGGTAATTCTGGGGCTGGATCCCGGTATAGCTACCGTGGGGTTCGGAATCATAAGTTCGGAAAAAAGCTCCCAGCGGCTGGTACAGTACGGCGTGATTACAACGTCCGCACAGGAGCCGCTTTCGGAACGCCTGAGGCAGATATATTGCGACGCTCTGTCGCTTATCGATGCTTTTAAGCCTGAAGCAATCGCGGTTGAGGAGCTTTTTTTCAATACAAACCTCAAAACGGGAATTTCGGTTGCGCACGGCAGGGGAGTGCTGCTGCTTGCGGGTGTCAACAGCGGTATTCCTATGTTCGAATATACGCCGTTGCAGGTCAAGCAGTCGATAGCTGGCTACGGCCGTGCTCAAAAAAAGCAGGTAATGGAGATGGTGAGGCGGCTTTTAAAGCTTGAATCCGTACCAAAGCCGGACGATGCGGCAGATGCGCTGGCGATCGCCCTATGCCACGCCCGAAGCGCGGAATCATTGCTGAATATTGACAGGGGAGACAAGGCATGTTCTACTATTTAAACGGGACTGTTTCACATATAGAGCCGTATCTCGCGGTAATCGACTGCGGAGGGGTGGGCTACGCCTGCCATACGACCGCGTACACCGTATCCAGTCTGAATTTAAACGAAAAGGCAAAGCTCTATACATATTGCCATATCCGGGAGGACGCCTTTGATATCTATGGCTTTTATACCGAAAGCGAGCGGCGCAGCTTTGAAATGCTTATCGGCGTTTCCGGCGTGGGGCCCAGGGCTGCGCTTTCTATTCTTTCGTCGAATACCCCGGAGGGTTTTGCGGCTTCAGTAATAACAAACAACGAGAAGGCGTTGACCTCGGTACCGGGAATCGGCAAGAAGCTTGCACAGAGGATTATTCTTGAGCTGAAGGACAAGCTTTCCAAAGATGCGTTCGAATTTCCGGCGGGAGAGATTGCGCCTGTCGCGGGTGGGAAATCTCTTTCAAAGGCAGCGGATGCCGCTGGCGCGCTTGCCGTTCTCGGCTATACGCAGTCCGAGATATCATCCGCACTCGCCGGGCTTCAGATGGATCAGCCTCTTGAGGAAATAATCAGGCAGGCGCTTAAAAAGATGCTGAAGTGAGGTGGGCCGATGGCTATAGATTTTACTGGCGCGACAGAGGAATCAATAGTTTCAACTTCGATGATCTCGGGGGACGAGAGCGAAGGTTCCCTTCGTCCGAAGACCTTGGGTGAATATGTCGGACAGGAAAAGGCCAAGACGAATCTGTCAATATATATTGAAGCCGCAAAAAAACGCGGGGAACCATTGGATCATGTTCTTCTGCACGGCCCTCCCGGCCTCGGAAAAACGACTCTTGCCTCCATTATAGCGAACGAGATGGGAGTAAAAATGCACATTACTTCCGGTCCGGCAATAGAGAAGCCGGGCGATCTCGCAGCTTTGCTCACAAACCTTGACCAGAACGATATACTGTTTGTGGATGAAATCCACCGGCTTAACAGGGCGGTTGAGGAGATACTTTATCCAGCGATGGAGGATTATTGCCTTGATATAATTATGGGCAAGGGGCCGTCGGCAAGCTCTATCCGTCTTGACCTGAAGAAGTTCACGCTAATTGGCGCGACAACCCGCTCGGGCCAGCTTACAGCGCCGCTGAGGGATCGTTTCGGTGTGATCGAGCGCCTTGAGCTTTATACAGTAGACGAACTTCGCAGGATCATAGAACGTAGTGCGGGTATTCTCGGAATCAGGATCGAGCCAGCCGGCGCGATGGAGCTTGCATCGAGAAGCCGCGGAACGCCGCGTATAGCCAACAGGCTTCTTCGCCGTGTGCGCGATTTTGCGCAGGTGCTTGCGGATGGAGTCATTACTTCCGAGGTTGCGGACGACGCTCTGACCAGGCTTGAGATCGACCGCGTCGGCCTTGACTCGGTCGATAGGAGGATGCTGCGAAGCATTATCGACAACTATTCCGGCGGGCCGGTGGGCCTTGAAACGCTTGCGGCAACCATAAACGAGGAAACCGTAACGCTCGAGGATGTTTACGAGCCTTATCTGCTTCAGCAGGGCTTTATTACAAGGACGCCGAGGGGCAGATGCGTCACAAGGCGTGCATATGAGCACTTGGGCCTGGAGTATCTGGGGCAGCAGAAGCTTGATGTCTGATTTATAAATTCTTTTTTTGGGTGGTAAAAATGGGAAGATTATTCGGAACAGACGGAATCAGAGGTGTGGCAAACAAGGAACTTGACGCCGTTTTGGCATTTCGTGTAGGTCAGGCTGCGGCTATCGTGCTCTCTAAAGAAAAGAAGGACAGGCTGCTGTTTACTATTGGAAAGGATACGCGCATTTCTTCCGATATGCTTGAGGCAGCTCTGACTGCCGGCCTCTGCTCGGCGGGGGCGGATGTTATGCCCCTTGGCGTAATTCCGACACCGGCTGTTGCATACATAACGGTCGACGTCGGTGCGGACGCGGGCATAGTGATTTCCGCGTCTCACAATCCTTATGAATATAACGGAATAAAAATATTTGATTCGAGCGGCTTCAAGCTTTCGGACGCTTTGGAAAACGAGATAGAGGATTACGTTTTATCCGGGGAAGAGCTTCCTTGCGCCAAAAACGAATGTATCGGTCGCGTCATCGACAGGGGCAGCAAGCTTGTCGAAGCTTATATAGGTCATGTTGCTGGCTGCGCCGAGTGCGGCATAAGCGGAATCAGGGCAGTCATTGACTGCGCCAACGGTGCCTCAAGCAGGACGGCAAGACAGCTTTTTTCAAATTTCCCTATCGAGTTTGATATCATAAATGACAGGCCGAACGGCATCAACATAAACAATAACTGCGGATCGACGTGCATGGACGGCCTTTCGAATGCTGTCGTTGAGGGTGGCTTTGATCTGGGAATCGCTTTCGACGGGGACGCGGACCGCTGCCTTATAGTAGACGAAAAAGGCAACAAGCTTGACGGGGATCGCATAATGGCGATATGTGCTTGCGGGATGAAAAAGCTGGGCAGGCTCAGGAACAATACTGTTGTTGCGACAATCATGTCGGGACTCGGATTTCATAAATATGCAAAGGACAACGGCTTTAATGTTCTTTGCGCCGATGTAGGCGATAAGTATGTTTTGCGAATGATGCAGGAAAAGGGGTGCAATCTAGGCGGCGAGCAGTCGGGGCATATGATATTCCTTGACGATTCCACGACCGGCGACGGACAGCTTACGGCGGTTAAGTTCCTGAGTATTCTGAGCGGCTCCGGAAAGAAGGTTTCCGAGCTTGCGGCTGAAATACCGCAATACCCGCAGGTTCATAAAAATGTGCCTGTCGAAGGCGGCAATCGGATCAAGAACAGGGTTATGGAATCGGAAGAACTGAAAGCCGAAATCAGTGCGGCTAAAACCATGCTGGGCAACAGCGGCAGAGTGCTTGTAAGGCCGTCGGGTACTGAAGCTTTGATAAGGGTAATGGTTGAAGCCGACGATATGTTTATGGCAGAAAATACCACAGAAAAACTGTCAAATACGATAAAATACATAATAAATGGGGTAATTTGCTAAATAATTTTGTATAAATGCTTGACTTTTTTGGTCTAACTGCTTATAATTACTGTCAGAATAGTGAGAAATGACTGAGATGGAACAGCTAGATAATCTTACTGACGAAGAGTTGCACGGATTGGCTCTTTCCGGAAATAGAAAAGCGGAAGAGCTGCTTGTCGAAAAGTATAGCCAACTGGTTAGAGCGTGCGCGCGTCCTTATTTTCTTGCCGGCGGCGACAGTGAAGACCTTATTCAGGAAGGTATGCTCGGGCTCTTATCCGCATTTCGGGAATACAATCCCGAGGGCGGGGCTTCGCTCAGGACTTTTGCTGAGCTTTGTATAAAACGGCGGCTCTACAGCGCGATAAAATCTGCTGCAGGTACAAAGCATTCTCCTTTAAACGATTACGTTTCTTTGGAATCCCCTTCTTTTGACGAAAGCCAAAGCCAGGCTGAATCTATTTTAAACACGGCGTTCAGACGGGAACCGGAAGATCTTCTGATAGATAAAGAGCGTTTTGACGAGATCTTATCAGATTTTGCGGTTCATCTTTCAGGACTTGAAGCCGAAATATTGGGGTTATATCTAAAAGGATTATCTTATCGCGAGATAGCGCAAATTATAAAAAAATCACCCAAATCGGTGGATAACGCTGTCCAACGTGTCAGAAGGAAGCTGGCACAGCTAAACTATGGCGATATCAGTTTCGGCTGAACGCATATATCAAAATGCCCTACGGGGTCAGATTCTGTCAAAAGTGAGGATTCAAAATGTACGAAGACAAAACACTGGTATGTAAGGAATGCGGAGCGGAGTTCGTTTTTACCGCAGGAGAGCAGGAGTTCTATGCCGAGAGAGGCTTCCAGAACGAGCCACAGCGCTGCAAAAGCTGCCGCGACGCAAGGAAGAATGCTGCAAGAGGTCCGAGAGAGTACTTCACCGCCACATGCGCAAGCTGCGGCAAGGAAGCTCGGGTTCCTTTCGAGCCGAAGTCTGACAGACCCGTCTATTGCAGCGATTGCTTTGCAAAAATGAAGGCGGCGGAGTAATAAAAACATAGGCTTAGGGATGCCTTACGGCATCCCTATTGCTTTACCCAAATATAATGTTTGTGAAAATAAAATATATTGAAATTTGTCTTAAATGGGATATAATAAAAGCTGACAATTCTTTTGGAGGTATTTAAATGGCTGAAATAACACGGGAAACTGTAATTGCCGATATTCTTAATATTGCGCCGGAAAAAGCGCCGCTTTTTTTTGAAATCGGAATGCACTGCCTTGGATGCGTAATGGCCAGCGGTGAAACGGTCGAGGAGGCATGCGCCGTTCACGGGGTTGACGTTGACGAATTCCTTGCAAAGCTTAATGCTGAATAATCTGTTTAAAAGCCGGTACTTCCGGCTTTTAACTTTATAAAGGTGAAATATGAAAAAGCTTTCAAACAGACTTGCCACGATAGCATTCTTAGCGGAGAATTATGAGCGCGTGGCCGATGTCGGCACGGATCATGGATACATTCCTGTAAGACTGCTCCAAACCGGCAAGGTCAAGCTGGTTGTGGCGTCCGATATAAACAGCGGGCCGCTCGAACACGCGAAGCAGACAGCCGCCGAAAACGGAATAACGGAAGGAATCGAGTTTGCGGTATCCGATGGAATTTCGCACCTTCAAAAGGGCGACGTCGACGCTATAATCATAGCGGGAATGGGCGGAGAGACGATAGTTAAAATTTTATCAGGCTCGGATTGGGTTTCGGACGGAGCGCAAAAGCTTATTTTGCAGCCGATGACAAAAATCGAGGAGCTCATATCATGGCTTTGCAAAAACGGGTTTTATATTTCGGATGCAATCCTTGCGGAAGATGACGGCGATTTGTATCTTATCGTCTGTGCGGAGGCGGGGCACGCGCCCGAGCCGTCCGCAGCCGGGCTTTACGCTCCCGCAAAACTGCTTATCAACAAGGATCCTCTGCTTGACAGATATCTGGATATGCTTATCAGTAAGCTGAGCCGCGCCGCTAAAGGCATGAAAAGCGCAAAGGAGCCGCAATCGCCAGAACGCTTAAAGCATATTGAATCGGCAATAGACGGCCTCAAAGCTATGAAAGGGGAAATAAATAATTGGCAACGGTAAATGATATACTCGCATTCCTAAACGAGAGAGCTCCGATATCTACCAAGCTTGAATGGGACAACGTCGGATTGCTTGCCGGTTTTTCGGGACGAGAGGTAAAAAAGATCCTTGTCGCTCTCGATATAACCGATGATGTGGTAGAAGAGGCGGCAGGGAAAAACACGGATCTGATAGTATCGCATCATCCGCTTTTTTTCGAACTAAAGAGAGCGGCGGACGACGACCCGCAGGGGCGCAAGGTCGTAAAGCTTATTCAAAACTGCATTTCAGCCATATGCATGCATACAAACCTTGATGCCGCCGCGGGAGGAGTGAACGACACCCTGGCGGGGCTTTTAGGACTTGAAAATACCGAAATTCTTACTGTCGGCGGCATACTGCCCGACGGAAAGCCATACGGCATCGGAAGATACGGCGAACTGCGCGTGCAGAAGACGATGAGCGAATTTCTTCCCTTCGTAAAACAGGTGCTCAAGGCCAACGGACTGAGATATCACGACTCCGGAAGACCTGTAAAGCGTGTGGCAGTCGTCGGGGGCTCGGGAGGCGGAGATATGATGCGGGCCATAAAAATGGGCTGTGATACCTTTGTGACTTCCGATATTAAATATAACTCATTCCTGGATGCGAAAGAGCATGGGCTGAATCTCATCGATGCGGATCATTTTTGCACGGAAAATGTGGCTTGCCGTCCTGTTGCCGAATGGATCAAAGGAAAATTTGAAAATATTAATGTTGAGATATCCGAAACCCACGCTCAGACGACAAGGTTCTTCTGATTTATTTCCCGTGCATATACAATATTTTGTTTTTTGTAAAAATATATTGTATGTTT
>JAJUHS010000103.1 GCA_029267755.1 Clostridiales bacterium | reverse complement strand
GCCTGTATCCCGATAGATGAGATTGCCCTTTCCAAGCGTACAGCTGAGTATCGCCTGAACGCCGTCCACACCGCAGGCATCGTTCTCAGTGACGCAGACAATTGACTCGTCTTCAGACGCACCGGTTCCAAGAAGCTGCATCGCCGCCTCGCTCGCGCGCACGCCTATCGCGAGTCCCGGGCACTCGTGTCCGTGAAACGCCACAGCTTTTTCCCATAATTCTTTATTCATGTTAACCTCCTGTAAAAATATATATGTATTATGTTTCGCTCCTCAGAGTGCGGCATACGCACGCCGACACGAAGTCTCAACATCCTTATACCTGCCAGTACATCGCGACGATTGTCGTTTTTGTAATTTCCTCGACAAAGCCGTCCTCAGCGATTTTTTCAAGATATTCCCGTATAGCTTTCCTCTGGCTGTAATTCAGCTCTCTGCCCGACTCTATTCTTTTCGTGTACATGTGTATCGCCTCATCGAGCGGCTTTTTGGTTTGCCAGACCTCGGGATTATACTCAACCTTTGGGCAATACCCCTCCTGCCACAGCAGATCGAAGGCGTAGGCGACAGTCTCGTCAAGCGCTTTCGTATCCCTTGGCCCCTCCGTCATTTCATTCAGCTTGTCAAGCACCGAGTTGGTTCTTCGGCTGGGCTTGACGAGAAGGCACCAGTTCCTTGACGCCTGCGACAGCTTCAGGAAGGATTCAACGCCCTTGACAGCCGGAGTCATGTTGGCAAGCACAAGGTCGAATTTCTTGTTCCAGCCCTTTTCGTCAAGGTCTAGCGTATGCCAGTCGTCGACTGAAAAGCTGACGTCTGCAAGCCCCTCCGCCGCCGCCTTCGCAAAACCGATCATCTTCGGAGATATGTCCACTCCGGACACCCTCGCGCCGCGTTTCGCCAGAGCGACCGAATAGCGTCCGGAACCGCAGCCCACGTCCAGAATTTCGCACTTGTCCGACAGCATGTCCTCCCTGTCGATTATTCTCATCGTCATGCTGTTCTCGGCCGTCGGCAGCTGATGCTTTGAAAAGTCGGCAGCCATAGAATCCCACCACTCGACGCTGGCCTTCCTGTCTGTTTTCGATTCCTTCCATATTTCCCTTATTGGCAGCATTGCGTTACTCCTTAAAATTATTGTTTCCGCAGGTTATAAGACTACCTCTCCTTCGGAAAATACGGTGGTCAGCTGGAGCGGTATATCCTTCTTGCTTTTTCTGATCGCATCAATCGCGGCATCGGTGAGTTTTTTGCAGCACGGCGCGTCCATCCTAGCCACCGCAATACTCTGGATATCGTTGCACCTTAATATATCCAGAAGCTTTTCGCCAAATCCGTCACCGTCCAGCTCCGGACAGCCTATGACAAGCACCCTGTTTTTCAGTATGGCGCTGTGGAAGCTGCTGTATGAAAATGCGGAGCAGTCGGCCGCAAGCATAAGATGCGCTTTATGGAAATAAGGCGCCACGGGAGATATCAGCCTGATCTTAAGCGGCCACTGGCAAAGGTGCGCCTGACCCGGATCAGGCCGATAGAGATTTTTTCCGAACGTATCGGGGCAATCCCATGGCATTGCCGCAGTATCAGATTGCATATTAACCCCCAGCTTTTATACTTATTTGATTGAGAGTATAACGCTATTTAGTATTTTAATGAAGCCCCCCTACCGGATATTGCCCCCGCATCCCCCCCGACTGTTTTTGCATGCCTTTCAAAATATATTGCTTTTTTTCGAAAAAGAAGAAGCTCGACTGCGCTCCACTCACTATATCTTTTGTACAAAACTGCATATATCAAACTGTCTGTAATGTATAAAGAGATAAATTTTTATCTAGTTAACCCCCTAGTGGGGAATTTGCTTGAATTACCGCTTTTATATTATCCTTAAATCTGTCAAAACATTATATCAAAAACACTATAATATAATTTACAAATAAACGGGGTTATGTTATTGTTGTCTTATATAATCTCATGGAGTATTGTGGAATGCAGGCAAAACATGATCAAAAGTACATATACATTATTTTTTCTCACACCCATACAAAAATAGGGGCTTTGATACGGTTTATAACCCGCAATCCGTACAATCACGTTTCCGTCGCCCTCGAGGACGACCTTAAAACAATGTACTCTTTTACTCGCTACCACAAGAACGCGCCGCTGGTGGCCGGCTTCTCCGAGGAATCGCCCCTTCGTTACTTTACCGGTGAGGATGAGATAACCAAGGTAAAAATATGCAGGATACCGGTCTGTTGCGAGAAGCACAAACTTATTTCGGAATACTTAAAAACTATTCAGAGCAATTCTGAACAATATCTATACAATCTCTTCTCCGCGGCTCTTTATCCCGCCGGCCGGAAGCTGCAGATTCGAAACGCCTATACCTGTATCGAATTCGCGATTCATTTATTAAGTACCTTTTATCTCGCCGACGGAATTTATGATCATAGGTTTTATAAAATAGTAGAGCTTGAGTGCCTCCTTGACAGGTATAAGATGTATGAAGGCGATCTTTCGGGTATCGCACGGCCGGACGGCTGGGGAAACGATTATTACCCGCTGTACATACGAAGGACGGCCAATGTATTCTCCTCTGCGAAACGAATAGGCAGGCTATTCTGCCGTGTTGTTTTGGGATACTAATCTCCATGCACGCTTTGCAGTTCCATTCAATTAGCCCATTTATTTATGATGAAACCTTATTGTTTTATTTTCATTTCAGAGAACCATTTACCTTTGGCATACAATTAATTAAAATATCCTTCCGAGGCACGGCTATCCGTGTCTTATTTTTTGGCATTGCTTTAAATACCAATTATGGTATAATAATTGATTAGGAAAATATGCGTATGGTTGGTATGTATTTTTTACTTCTTTTGCGAAAGGGTTCTTTTATATGCGCTTCATTGAAAAGACAATTACAAGCAGAGTAGTGTACGAAGGACGTATCGTAACAGTAAAGGAGGATACCGCAAAGCTAAACAACGGCAAAGAGGTTTATCGCGAGGTGGTCGACCATCCGGGTGGAGTAACAATCATACCCGTTGACAAAAACGGCGATGTCATAGCCGTCCGCCAGTTTCGCTACCCCTTCATGAACGAGACTCTCGAAGTTCCGGCCGGAAAGCTTGAGTACGGTGAAGATCCTTACGAATGTGCGATACGTGAATTGAGCGAAGAAACCGGAATATCCGCCGGACGAATGATAAACCTCGGCATGATTTACCCCTCCCCGGGCTTCTGCCGCGAAATCCTTTACATATATCTCGCGCTCGACCTGAGCTACGGAACCTCCCATCCGGATGAGGACGAATTTTTAAATGTTGAGCGCATACCACTTGGCGAGTTCGTCGATATGATTATGCGTGACGAGGTCCGTGACGCCAAAACCGTTGTGGCGGTTTTGAAGGCCGCCAATTATTTAAAAATAAACGGAGGGTTTTATGGGGAAAACCGTTCTGATAGTAGATGACGAAAAAAACATCGTAGACATACTAAGCTTTAACCTTATACGAGAGGGCTACGAAGTCCTCTGTGCCTACGACGGCAGAGAGGGTCTTGCGCTCGCCATTGATAAAAATCCCGATCTTATTCTGCTCGATATAATGCTGCCCTATCTTGACGGATTTGAAGTCTGCCGCGAAATCAGAAAAAAGAACAACCTCATCCCGATAATCATGCTTACCGCCCGCGAGGAGGAGGAGGACAAAATTCTGGGACTCGAGTTGGGCGCCGACGATTACATATCGAAACCCTTTTCCATCCGTGAACTGCTTGCAAGAGTAAAAACAAATATAAGGAGAGGCTCGGCTGCCGACGCCGTTCCGGCGGTGGAAAACTCCGCAAATTTACACTTCGGCAGTCTTGTCATAGATACCGAAACGCGAAACGTATTTAAGGGCGGCAAGCCTCTTGAACTCAGCATACGTGAGTACGAACTCCTGCATTTTCTCGCCTCGAACGCTGGAAAGGTGTTTTCCCGCGAGGAACTTCTCGAGAGGGTATGGAATTACAAATACTTCGGCGACCTCCGCGCAGTCGATGTCGCGGTAAAGAGGCTGCGCGAAAAAATCGAGACCGACTCCGCCGAGCCGGAGTATATTTTGACGCGGCGTGGCGCGGGATATTATTTTAATACGCATACCGCATAGCAAGATTGCTGATTTAAGGATTAATCGGCTGTTTCCTGTATACTACAATTGCCGGGGTGATAAGACATGAAAAGAGGGTTGCACACGAAGCTGATGCTAATTATGCTTCTGCTTAACCTTTCCCTCATGACCGTTGTCGGCGCCTTTTTGATACGCGGCGTATTGCGCTTTTATCAGAATGAGTTCTACAAACAGATGCATTCGGTTTTTTCTGAGGACCAGGCTTTTGCGGGCGATCTTCGCGCCGCCGCAGCCGAAGCCGACGGCGCAAAAAAGCTCGATGAAATAATGACCAAGAAGTCCAGCTCCCTCGGCATCAACTCCGACACGCGAAATTACTATATTCTTGACGGCAACGGCCAGTATCTCTACGGCTCCTCAAAGCCCGTCGGGACGCTTGAAGCCACCCCTAACATCCTCGCGGCAATCGCCACCGGCAAAGAGAGCTATAAAAGCAACAGCACCGCGAGCTACATGGACGTCGCACTGCCTGTTTCCGGTGAAAACAACAAATTCATTATCTATATCAGGGACGATAAGCAAACGGTTCAGGCTCTTAATACGGAGCTCTTCTTTATTATCATGGAGGCCCTCATTATAAGTCTTGTAATCTCGGTTCTGCTGAGTTTTCTGCTTTCGAAAACCCTCGTTACTCCAATTGAAAGGCTGACTGTTGCCGCCGAAAGGGTTTCAAAGGGCGACTTTACCGAAAAGATCGCGGGTGAAACTCGCGATGAAATCGGCATTTTGAACCGTACCTTCAACAATATGGCAAGCAAGCTTCGCAACACGCTGAACGATATAGAAAAGGAACGCAACAAGCTTATTACAGTCTTTTTGCACATGACCGACGGCGTAGTAGCGTTCTCTCAAGACGGCCGCGTCATGCACAGCAATCCGTCAGCGGAACGCATGCTCGGCCGTTCGCTTGGCAATGACTGGGTCAACTTTGGCAACGTATTCGGCGAATTTGTTTCCATGGACGATCTTCTGACGCTTAAGTACCCCGAGTATGCCGAATTTGAACGCAATATCAAGGGAAGGGATCTTGAAATCGCCCTGGCCCCCTTTTCAGGCTATGATGAGCAGGGCGGAATACTTGCGGTTATCCATGACGTTACCCAGCAGAAAAAATCGGAGCAGCTTCGGCGCGAATTTGTAGCGAACGTTTCGCACGAGCTAAGGACGCCTATTACAAACATCAGAAGTTATGCCGAGACTCTTTCCGAGGGCGGCGAAATACCTCCCGAGATGGCAAAAAGCTTCCTGAAGGTTATCGTGAACGAGAGCGACCGTATGGCAAAGATCGTTCAGGATCTTCTTACGCTTTCCCGTCTGGACGCTGAAGCAAACTTTAACTTTGAGAAGTTTTCCTTTGCCGCTTCCGTCGGCAGCACCTACGATTCGATGCTATTGGAGGCAAAAAAGCACAATCTTAACCTTTCACTGAACTTTGAGGGCGACCTGCCCGAAATCACCGGCGACAGGGCGCGGATCGAGCAGGTCCTTCTCAACATACTCTCTAACGCAGTGCGCTACACTCCCGAAGGCGGCAGCGTTAACGTAAGAGCAGGTCATGATGGTGAAAATGTCTGGATGTCCGTGCAGGACACCGGTATAGGCATCCCGAAGGAAGATCTGCCGAGAATATTTGACCGTTTCTACCGTGTGGACAAGGCCAGATCAAGGGCCTCAGGCGGCACAGGCCTCGGGCTCTCGATCGCGATGGATATTGTAAGAAAGCATAACGGAAGCATCAATGTCGAAAGTACTCTCGGCAAGGGAACCACCATGACCGTCATACTTCCGATTGATGCGAAGCTGTCATAAACCATATCTGCCCCTGCGGATGGAGGATTTATTGTGTCCAGACGAATTTTGGAAGCAGGCAAAACCTTGCTCATAATACTTCTATGCGTATCCGCCATATTCCTAGCAGGCAAAACGGAGCTTTTCAGCAATATCAAGGATTCCGTTCCTCTTTTTATTACAGTCAAAAGCTGGATTAAATTGCTGAACGGTTCTGCTGAGGACTCCAAGGAAGGCACCGTCGCGTTCAAAGAGGCATCCGTTCCCGTATATGCCGCTGTTACCGGCCTTGGAGGCCAGCACTGCGGGCTCAAGTACGACGGCAAGGCGCTTAAGTATTTTTATGAACGTACCGGAAGCATCTTGGGAAAAGCGCTCTCTTCGGCCTCAGCTCCGGAAGAGATAACCGAGGAGGCATGGCAAAAGGCCTTAAAGTCGCCCGGAATCTTTTACGATTATTTGAACCCCGTTCCCATTGAAGCGCTGTCAAGCTGGTTCGGCGCCAACTCCAAAAACTTTGCAAGCGGCGCAAGCATTCGCCGTCTGTGCATATCTAACACCGAAAAAAGCGGAGTGGCTCTGTATTACCGCGACGAAGAAAAGCAAAAGTACTATCGTTCATACACCTCGGTTACCTATTTAAACTTATCCTCTTACATCGGCGAATATCTTCCGAACGGCGCTAGATTCGCATTTGAGCTCGCTGAAACAGATAAGGTTTACGAAATTACGGACTCCTATACGCTCCTGCTTAAATCCTTCTCCGGCGTATCGGACGCAACTGTCGGAAACCCGTTCTATGAAAAAATATCCCTGTCAAACATACTTAATATGTTTAAGGTAAATCTTAGGCTCAGTGAGCATTATACCGAATCGGACAAAACGGAGGTTTACGTCGAGGAACGCTATTCCCT
>JAJUHS010000067.1 GCA_029267755.1 Clostridiales bacterium | reverse complement strand
TAATATGTACCCTCAAGCTTCGGAGGATTTTGCATAAGCTCCCCGACATAAGCGCCGCTGAGGCTCTGATGCAGATGCACGCCTTTGATATATCCGCACAAGCCCCCATGAGCGTCCAGCACGGAGTGTATGTATTCCACGCCATCCTCCTGAGTTCTGAGCGAGGTGTTTGTATGCATAAGATGGCCGATATCCAGCATAATTCCCTTTTTCTGATACTGAATGCCGTCCAGAAGCCGGCGGGTAATTTCAGGGCGCGTCATGGTAAGTCCCGGCCACCAGAGATTTTCCGCCAGAAACCAAAAGGAATAATCCTTCCCGTCCAAGATTTCGGAAATAAGCTCCAGGGCCGCATCAACCACCTCCTCGTCGCTATGCCTGAGCTTATACGTTACGGATTCCTCAATCGATACGTCCGACACATGAAAAACGACATATTCGGCGTTTATACTTTCGGCAAAATCAAGCTGGGCTCTGTAACGGTCGATAATAGCCTGCCTGCCGCCGAAAACCATCTCAGCCTCTTCAATTGTTCCGAATTCCGAAAGCACAGCCTCGGTATTGCGGTTCCAATAATCCACCCAGCAGCTGTAGTAAGAAAGATGAACTCCTCCGACGAGGTCGGAAGGTATTATTCCGAGCGTGTTTCCCTCCACCGGGAGAAGCTCAAAGCCGTCAAGCCTGTGCTTCAGGCACAAATTCCGGAGATCTGTTTCGTCAGAGTAGCGCTCAAGGTCCTCATGTGTATTCGTAATATTGGCCGATATCTTCATATAAACGTTATTCCTTTGCGTTAATGCGGCCGTGACAACCGTAAGATTGTCACAGCCGCATTTCTGTGTACTCGCAAGTATCCGCCTGTAATATCCATGCAGGCAGAGAGTTCTAAGCAGGTCTTCTGGCTCGCGTTTACGGAGCTTTCCTCCGGCGGCTCACGCTCTGCCTTCCCGGTTTCCCAGTGACCGACTTTCGTCGATGAGCGCGGCCTCGCGCTTACAGCGGCGGTTCCGCCCGGGACTTTCACCCGATTCCCTATTCTTCCCCAATGGCCGTACGCCATGTGAGACACTTAAAACATATTTTTATTGTCCTTGTTATACTAGCACCCATAGTAAATATTGTCAACATTTTTCAGAAAGCACAATAAGTATACTACTTTTCAAGAAGCGCATAAGCATTGCCACAGGCCAGAACGCCTATTGAGAACAGAAACATTGCAAAGAACATCTTTAAACGTCTGTTTGCCTTAGTTAGGCCGGGCAAAACGGGATAATACCCGTTTTGCCAAACCTCCATTGTTCGGTCGGTATGTACTGAACCTTAAAGACGCTAGAGTTTTATGCTTTTTTTGATTTCCTCCACCCTTACCGGCTTGCCGTCCGCAACCATGATAACAAGCTCGCCGTACTTTGTTTCCCGTATCAGCTGCACCAGGTGCAGCTCCTGCTCGTTTAGCGTCGGATATGCAGCCGTGCTTTTGCTCTCCATACGTTCACTCCTTAAGTCTTAAAAATAACAAAAAGCTGCGGCAATCCAAAAAGGACTGCCACAGCCGTATTTCTGTGTGTTCATGGTTTCTGCCGCCGAAACCCCGGCAGGCGGAGCAATTTTAAAGCAGGTCTTCTGGCTTGCGTCTTAAGGAGCTTCCTCCGGCGGCACGCACTCTGCCTTCCCAGTTTCCCAGTGACCGACTTTCGTCGACGAGCACGGCCTCAGCGCATACAGCGGCGGTTCCGCTCGGGATTTTCACCCGATTCCCTATCCTTCCCCGATGACCGGACGCCAAGGGGGACACTTCAAAATAATGTATTATTCAATTACTTGTTATCTGGATTGATAGTATCACAAATAAAATATACTGTCAACCTTTTCTATTCAAATTACCCCCTCCGGTCTTGCAATGGTCAGCTTTCTGTATTAGTATTGATAATATGTGGTTTTTTGGTGAAACTGCCACTCTTTTAGCGACAATAGTTAGGATTGATAAAACGTATGAAAAAAGTCATGCAATATGTGCGCCCGCAGCTGGGTAAAATAAGCTTTCAGTTGGCCATAAAGCTTAGTGCGAATATCGTTGAGCTTTTGCTTCCCTGGATGCTTTCTTACATTCTTGACAATGTCGTCCCCACAGGGGATATGCGGCAGGTTTTTTTATGGGGCGGTCTGATGATCCTCTGCGCCGCAATCGCGCTGATCGGGAACGTTATTCCGAATCGGATGGCGACAAAAACCTCCCGGGATATTACCGAGAGCCTCAGGCATGACCTTTTTGAAAAGGTCATGAATCTTTCAAGCAGCCAGACCGACCGGTTCACCGTTCCGTCTCTTATATCAAGGCTCACGGCCGATACATACAACGTCCACCAGATGATAGACAGGGTGCAGCGCATGGGAATCAGGGCACCTATTATGGTGCTCGGAGGCACTATAATAACGCTGACGCTGGATCCCGTGCTGACGCTCATACTGGCGTGCACGCTTCCGCTGCTCGGCTTTATCATATGGTATATATCCAGCAGGGGCATTCCCCTCTATACCGAGGTTCAGGGTACGCTTGACAGCCTTGTCCGCAAGGTGCAGGAGAACATGACCGGAGTGCGCGTCATTAAAGCACTGTCTAAAAGCGAATTTGAAAGGGACAAGTTCGGCAAGGCAAATGACGAGATGTTTGAAAAAGAGCGTCGTGCGGGCATGCTTATGGCGTCAACCAACCCCGTTATGAACCTTATTCTTAACATTGGGCTGACTCTTGTTATCGTTGTCGGCGCTTTTCGAGTAAACGCCGGCCTCACTCAGCCGGGAAAAATCATCGCTTTCCTGACGTATTTTACGCTCATCCTGCACTCGCTTATGATGATTTCGAGAATGTTTGTCATGGTTTCCAAGGGAATTTCGAGCGCAAAACGCATAGAGGATGTACTGGATGCTCCAGACGATATGGTAGTCAACGAATGCGACCACGTCGACAGCGAGTACCATATCGAGTTTAAAAACGTCAGCTTTTCCTACAATAAAAAGAAGGAAAACATTGCTGACATCAGCTTTGCACTGCGTCGAGGCGAAACACTCGGCATAATTGGCCCGACCGGCAGCGGAAAAACTACAATTATTAGTCTGCTCTTAAGGTTTTACGACCCCGATTCCGGCGAAATCAGAATTTCGGGTGATAAAATAGAAGGTATTGAGCCTGAGAAGCTCCGCTCTAAATTCGGCGTGGTATTCCAGAATGATTTCCTGTTTGCGGATTCGATTCGCGAAAACATAGACTTCGGCCGTTCCCTCAGCGACGAGCAGCTTGAAAAAGCCGCTAAGACGGCTCAGGCGGACTTTATTTTTGAAAAGGAAAACGGTTTTTTAAGCCTGCTCACATCTAAAGGCTCAAATCTGAGCGGAGGCCAGAAGCAGCGTCTGCTTATCGCAAGGGCGCTTGCGGCCTCTCCAGAGATACTTATTTTTGACGACTGCTCCAGCGCCCTGGATTATAAGACCGACGCAGACTTTCGACGTGCACTGAGTGAGGAACTCAGCGATACGACCACTATTATCGTCGCGCAGCGAATAAGCTCCATAATGGGCGCCGATAAGATCATGGTGCTTGACGAAGGGCGCATTATCGGCTACGGCACCCACTCTGAGCTGATAAGCGGCTGCAGGAGTTATCAGGATATCTTTGAAATACAGATGGGAAAGAGGGCAGACAGATGAACGAGCATAAACAGCCGCCAATGCCGGGTGGATTCGGCGCCGCCGGAAGCGGCAAATTTGAAAAGCCCGTGGCTAAAACCTCCGAAATACTGCGAAGACTTTGGAAGTACCTATGCAAATTCAAATGGCAGCTCATACTCGCGCTACTTCTTTGCGTGGCGAGCAATGTGCTTGCTCTCGTCGGGCCGAAGCTCTCCGGATTCGCGATAGACGCCATAAAGCCGGGCAAAGGCCAGGTAAACTTCCCGTCGGTATTCCATTACGCCATTCTTATGATAATCTTCTATGTTGCTTCTTCCATTCTGGGTTATCTTCTCTCCGCCCTGATGATAAAGCTAAGCTGCAGGGTTGTAAACCGTATGCGGCGCGACGCCTTTGATAAGCTTACGACGCTTCCAGTCGGCTTCTTCGATAAACACCAGACGGGAGATATAATAAGCGTAATTTCCTATGACATAGACACCATAAACACCTCGCTTGCAAATGACCTTCCGCAAATGCTCACAAGCGTTATTACAGTAGTCGTGTCTTTTGTTATGATGCTGACCATATCGGTAAAGCTTATGCTTGTGTTCGTCTTAACCATACCAATGACAATAGTATACACAAGGTACCGGTCGAAGAAGGTCAGGCCGCTTTACCGCAGGCGCTCGGAGAAGCTTGGGGCAATGAACGGCTTTGCGGAGGAAACGATAGGCGGCCAGAAAACCGCGAAGGCCTACAGCCGTGAAAAGGTTTTTATTGGGCGATTCGACAGGAAGAATAAGGAAGCTGTTGACGCAAACTATGAGGCCGATTGCTTCGCCAGCATTACCGGACCCATGGTTATGTTCTTAAGCAACCTCTCGCTCGCGCTTATCAGCATTCTGGGTGCTATTCTCTTCATGGCCGGAAGCATCACTCTCGGAAATATCTCCTCCTTTGTGCTTTATTCACGAAAGTTCTCCGGCCCGATCAACGAATTTGCCAACATAATCAGCGAACTTCAATCGGCGCTGGCCGCAGCGGAGCGCGTACTCCGTCTTCTTGACGAAAAACCAGAGCCTGAAGACGTTCCCGACGCGGTTGAGCTGCGCGACGTTAAGGGAAACGTCGAGCTGCGAAATGTGACGTTCGGCTACGACCCTGAAAAGCCCATAATAAAAGATCTCAGCCTCAGCGCCCCCGAAGGCGCGGTGATTGCAATCGTCGGCCCAACGGGAGCCGGAAAAACCACAATCGTAAATCTGCTCATGCGGTTTTACGATATTGATTCCGGAACAATAACCATCGACGGTCTTGATATTCGAAATGTTACGAGAAACAGCCTGCGCCTTGCCTATACCATGGTACTTCAGGACACATGGCTCTTCCATGGCACGATTTTTGAAAATATTTCCTACGGCAAGGACGGCGCGACCCTCGAGGATGTCATGAACGCCGCCAAGATAGCGAAAATTCATAATTACATAATGTCGCTTCCGGACGGCTATGACACCTTGCTGAGCGACGACGGTATCAATATTTCGAAGGGACAGAAGCAGCTTCTGACACTGGCCCGCGCCATACTGCTAGATTCCCGCATACTTATTCTGGATGAAGCCACCTCGAATGTGGACACCCAGACCGAACGCCGGATTCAGAACGCGATGCTGCAGCTTATGAAGGGTAGAACCTGCTTTGTAATCGCCCACAGGCTTTCGACCATCCAGAACGCCGACTCTATTCTTGTAGTATCAAACGGCAGCATTGTAGAGCAGGGAACTCACAGCGAGCTGCTCTCAAAGGGTGGTTTCTACTCCGAGCTCTACTACGCCCAGTTCGAATCATACTGATTTAATTAAACAAAGACGGAATGAGTCGCAGAGCTTCAGAGGTATGGAATATAGCCTAGGAAAGAATCTATCAATCAATTGTATGGGCGACATATACTGCTTCCCAAGTTTCTCCTCTCATTTCCGTTGCCTATGAAATATGTTTAGCCGACCATTTTTTGGAGAGGCGGCTGTTTTGCCGCTCTTTATATAGAAAAACCACTCTGCTTTTGATACAATGTTTGTATCAAAAGCAGAGTGGCGATGGTGCGAGTGACGGGACTTGAACCCGTACGTCATAGACACACGCCCCTCAAACGTGCCTGTCTACCAGTTCCAGCACACTCGCATATTGCCTGCCTCACAGTGCGTTTTTTATTATAACCAAACACGAGTTATTTGTCAATAATAAATTCATAACATTTTTATATGTCACGCCGATTTAAAAATGTCGTTTTTTTAAATGCTAATAGGGTTTCAAAACAGTAAAAATATTTACGCCTCATATTTGCGCCTCAAAAATCCGCAATCCGTTTAAAATATAAGGAAAAATCCCGCAATCTCTACGACTGCGGGATTTTGATTTTTGGCGGAGAGAGAGGGATTCGAACCCCCGGTCCTTTTGGGACAACGGTTTTCAAGACCGCCGCTTTCGACCACTCAGCCATCTCTCCTCGTTCTCGCCAAGCTATATTAACACAAGGATTATCTTTTGTCAATTAAATGAAGGTTAATATTGTTTAGATTTGTCCTGATTTTGCTCGTTTTCATAAAATGTAAACCAACTGTGAACCACTGCACAACCGCTCAAAAAATTATTGTGTAGTTGGTACAAAAAAAAGGTTCTTATTTCTTTTTTTCTTGTAAGTATCTCTGCAGACTGCTAACATTATATAAAAGGTTTATTATTTTTCCATATAACACTGCTATGCTACCTGATTCATAAGAGGGTATATGACAGCAGATAGAATAATGTTTATTATTGAATTTATAATATAAAAGGAGAATTGGAATGACCGACAGAGTTAAGCGAATGATTGAAAGCCTGAGGATCAATAAGTATCCTCTATGTATCGACAAGTTCCGTCTTGCAAACGAATCTCTGGACGCAACGGCCGGCGAACCGATGCTTATACGCCGCGCGAAGCTGCACGCCCACATTCTTGACAACATCAAGATATTCATTGAGGATGACGATCCTATCGCCGGAGTCGGCGCAAGCAGACCCTTCGGCCTTGAGATGGACTACGAATACGGAGTATGGACTCCGGATGAAGTCGAATCACTGAAGAGCGAAATCTACACCATTGACCCCGATGACGAAAAGGAGCTTTACGAGCTAAACAAGAGATTCAGCAGCAACTCTCTGAACAGCAATCTGGTCGACGCGCTCTCAAAATCCCTCGGAATGAACGACCGTATGTGGCCATTCATGAAGTCAAGCGTCATCCTGCCGCCCTGGAAGGACAGAAAGGGCGGTTCCGGCGGCGGCTTTGCAATGTCAGGCATGGGCCTCGGACCAGGTTTTTTCCTCGTATGCATAGACTACGAAAAAATCCTTCAGGAAGGCGCAAAGTCCATCATTGAGGAAGCAAAGCAGTGCCTTAAGGATCTCAGATACGATTCAGGCGACAGCATCGACAAACAGCACTACTGGGAAGCCGTTATTATGGTATTCGAAGCATGGGTACGCTGGGCTAACCGTTATGCGGACCTCGCCGAAAAAATGGCGGCTTCCGAGAAAAACTCCGACCGCAAGGCCGAACTGCTCGATATGGCCAGAATATGCCGCAAGGTTCCCTATGAGCCTGCCGGCAGCTTTAAGGAGGCTATGCAGTCCTTCTGGTTCACCTTCCTTCTTGCCTGCCCCTCACCCACGACCACGGCGGGTCGTTTTGACCAATACATGTATCCCTTCTACAGAAAGGATATTGACGGCGGCAAAATCACCGATGCCGAGGTTCTTGAGCTTCTTGAGATACTGCGCTGCAAGGTAATGAAGATCAACCGCGTATCCGGCAAAGCCAACCGTGCCAAGAACGCCGGTATGGCCAAATGGTACAACTGGACAATCGGCGGAGTTAAGGCCGACGGAACGGACGCCACGAACGAGCTTTCCTACCTGCTTCTTGACGCTGCCCGTGAAACCAAGCTTCCTCACCATACGATTACGATTCGCGTTCACGAAAACACCCCGATGGAGCTTATGAAAAAGGGTATAGAGGTTATAAAAGCCGGCCTTGGCCTGCCCGCCTTCATCGGTGACAAGAGCTACATTGAATTCTTCACCTCCAACGGCATTGATCTTAAGGATGCGCGCGATTACGTCGCAACAGGCTGCGTCGACGGAAATATTCCCGCGGTCACAAGAAGCCAGGTCGTCACCTTCTTTATCATCGCTCAGGCATTTGACATCTTTATGCATAACGGCTTCTGCAGATACACAAAAGAAGACGTCGGAATAAAAACCGGAGACGTTACACAGTTCAAGACCTTCGACGAATTCAAAGCCGCGTTCTTCAAGCAATTTGATTATCTGATGCACATGGCTTCCGAAAGAAACAACGTCGAGCTTATTGCGGAGCGCGAGCTCTTCCCCGATGCTTTCCGCAGTGCTCTTATGCGCGACGGAGTTAAGGTCGGCAAGGATCTTCTCGACCGCAGATTCGCCTTTGAAAACGCGAGCCTGCTCGGCGCCGTCGGCGGTGTTAATACAGGCGACTCCCTCATGGCTATCAAAAAGCTTGTTTTTGATGAGAAAAAATATACGATGCAGCAGCTTCTCACCGCGCTCGACGCAAACTGGGAAGGCTTTGAGGATATGCGCAAGGACTTCCTTGCCGCCCCCAAGTTCGGCAACAACATAGACGAGGTCGATAATCTTGTTGCGGAGGTCTACAAGTTCTTTGCCGACACCTGCTACAGCATGCCTAACGCCTACGGCGGAACCGTTATACCCAATGCGATATCGATCTCCGCACACCAGCCCGGCGGTATGGCAACGGGCGCGACTCCCGATGGCCGCAAGACCGGCGATATACTTGCCGACGGCTCCCTCTCGCCCACCCAGGGTGCTGATAAGAACGGCCCCCTCGCCGTTATCCAGAGCGCGATGAAGGTCAACGCCGACCCATATCAGGGCACTCTCCACAACATGAAGTTCCATCCGTCTTCGGTCAAAACTGACGAAGATATGGAGAAGCTCGCAACGGTAATAAAGACTTACCTTACAGTCGGCGGCGCAAAGCACATTCAGTTCAACATCGTCAATAAGGAAGATATGATTGACGCCAAAACCGCTCCCGAGGCGCATCAGGATCTCGTTGTACGCGTCGCCGGATATAGCGCATACTTTATTAGGCTTACCCCGCAGATTCAGGATGAGGTCATAAACAGAACCGCCCACGATCTGTAAGCATAAAATATCCCCTGTTTGATATTGCCGGAACTGAATGCCCGCCTAAACTACACCGTTTTTTTCCATTTGGCAACAGGTTAGAAATGGATGTGTACCGAACTTTCCCTGACGATCTTTTCGGCATATAAAGCTGGTGTTCTTCCGCATTTCAATAATATTTAAAAAATAAAAGTAAGAGGTGTTTTTAATGGTATTATGGATCAGCATAATAGCGCTTGTTTTGGCCATTTATGTAGGCTGGAAATTTAAATTCAACACTGGTATCATTGCCATGGCACTTGCTTTTATCATCGGCAACCTGTTTCTGAATCTTAAAATTGCCGATATAATAGCATTCTGGCCCACCACGATTGTTTTCTATCTTCTCTCGATAGCTCTCTTCTTTACTTATGGTACCGAAAACGGCACCATGGATATCCTGGGCAAGAAGCTTCTTTACGCGCTTGGAGGAAATTCTAAGCTTATTCCCTTCGCGATCGCTATCGTCTGCGCAATAGTGGGCGGTCTCGGCGCTGGCGCTTCCACCCCCGCAATTGTCGGTCCCTTCGCCTTTGCTATGGCGATTTCCGCCGGCATTCACCCCGTTATCACCTGTATGGCCATCGCCTTCGGAAACCTGATAGGCTCAAACAACCCCTATAACGGCTACGGCGGAGTTATTTCCTACAACCTCATCGTGAAAAATGGGGTCAAGGCTGACGAAGCTATGGCTTTGTCCCTTAAGCTCTGGCTCAACATGACAATTATTGCTATCGTTATCATTGTCATTTTCTACTTCCTGTATAAGGGCTACAAGTGCCAGAAGATCCATGTCGAAAAGCCCCCCGCATTTACTCCGATCCAGAGAAAAACCTTTGCCCTGATTCTTTTGGCTTTCGTTTTCATGGTTGTGCCTTCCATACTCGCCACCTGGATAAAAACAAGCGCCTTCCTCAAAGGCCTTTCAGCCTTCTGCCAGCCGCAGGTCATCATGGTTATAGGTGCTTTTATCGCCGCCTGCATGAAGCTTGCTCCTGAAAAGAAGGTCATTTCCAAAATACCCATAAGCACCATCGTTATGATCGTCGGCGTTTACATGCTGATTCAGGTCGCCACAAAGGCCGGCCTCATCAACGCAGTATCTAACGCTCTCAAGAACTCCATACCGAAGTTCTTTGTACCCGGTGCAATCGTGCTTTTCGCGGCTTTCCTCAGCTTCTTCTCCAGTTCCACATCTACGGTTATGCCGCTTATGTATCCGCTTGTTCCAGGCCTTGTTTCCGCTCTTGGAATCAGCCCGGTTGTCCTCTACTCCGCTATCTTCTTTGGCGGCCTTTCCACCGCCGTATCCCCGTTCTCCACAGGCGGCGCCCTTACCATAGCTGCGTGCGCCGACAACGAGGTAAGAGAATCTCTCCCGAACAAGATGATTATAGCGGCTCTTATAGCTCCGGCTATCACAATTATCTGGGCAACGCTCGGCCTGTTCGGCATTATTGGTTGATTTGCAAAATTTACAAATCCTGTTGCCAAAATAATATTAAAAGGGGCTGTAGCAAAATAAAAATTGCTACAGCCCCGAAAATTATGGACTGAAGCCGAACCAATCGGCCTGCAAAAACCTATTATTGGGAAAACAGCAGACAGAAACTTGAAGACCAGCCCAAAAACCCGCCTTAATGTGG
>JAJUHS010000013.1 GCA_029267755.1 Clostridiales bacterium | reverse complement strand
TCCGCCAAGCTCTTTTACAAGTCCGTCAACCAGAATGGCAATATCCTTATATTTGCCATTGTGAGAGGAGAAGTTGAGTTGAACCGTAAGATCGTTTCGCGACACCGCGTCACGCAGCAGCTCCATATCCGAAACCACCCTTGTTACAGAGTGTATGGCTTGCTGCATTGAATTGGCCAGTCTGCCGATTTCGTCCCGGCTTCGTATAGTACCCAGTAATTTAAGGGTATTTTCATCCATCGTGCCTGTTTCTATTGCCTGCGCTGCCGAAACAACCTTATCAAGAGGCTTCTTAAGCTTGCTTCGCAAAAACAGGATTCCAATCAGCATGAAAGCAACAATCAGTATGGCACAAATGACAAAAGCCTGGATCTTTACTCCCAGCTCAGATTTTTCAATCTCGGTGAGATCGGTTCCGGAAAAAAGAATGCCTATGACTGAAGCGCCGTCAGCGGATTTTATGGGAACATAGGCCGTCGCGTAGTTTTTGCCCAAAATTTGAGCTTCCCCGAGGTATTGCTGTTTTTTGTTAACGACGATATCGGAAACCGCCTCGCCTAGCTTTGTTCCCACCGCGCGTTTCCCGTCCTGAATAATTGTAGTATTCAGACGCTCGTTCCCGATAAAGATTGTAAACTCGTTTCCGGTTTCCGCTTTCAGATCGTCGAGAAGCTGGTTGTTGTCCAGGGAATAGGCTACCGTAATCGTACCGGCAGGGCCGCCGTCCTTGCCGCCGTAAACGGGGGAAGAGCTTAGAACGGCTAAGCGCAGACCGGTTCCCGCAAGATAGCCGGTATAGTTTTTGCCGCCCAGTGCCGTTTTTATGTTTTCCTGACCGCCAAGGCCGCTGCCTGTTTTATATGCGTCGCTGGTTGACGCTAAGACGTTTCCATTTTTGTCGGTAACAAAAACCGCGTCAAATTTCATATCTGAGGTGAGCTTTTTTATCTCCGACAAAAGCGCGGCGGCATCGTTGGCTTGCAGAGCTCCCAATATATTTTGATTTGCGGATATATAGGAAACCGAGAGTCTTGCATTTTCCTGAAGCGCGCTCATTTCGTTCAGTAGAATGCTCACAGAGGAATTAGCTAGAGATTTATTTGACATTTCAACGATATTCGACATGCTGTATAGTGAAATGAAGGTTGAAACAAGGGCGGTGATAACGACGGCAATTATTGTAAGCAAAACGATATTGCCGGCAAGGCTTAATGACATTCCTTCTTTTTTTCTTCTTTTCAAGTATATCACTTCCAATAAACATATATTTAATGCCTCACCATAATATTTCGATAGTTCAATACATAACTTTAACAAAAAGGAGAGTTTTGTCCAAATGCAATAAAAAACTCAAAAAAAACAGGAAAATATTAAAGATTATAAGTAAAAATCTTACATATAAAAAAATATAAATTATAAATATTAAACAATACTATGATAAACACCGATAATATAATTAAGTTAAATATAAATATATGGGAGATGTGTGGCTATGGGGATAGGGAAAGAACGAATGATTATGACAAATATTACTGAGCATATCGTAAAGTTGCAGGTTAGGGAAACCATAAAGGAGCTTGGATGCTGCGATTGCGAAACGTGTTTTCTCAATGCCTGCGCCCTGGCTTTGAATTCTCTTAAATCCAAATATGTCACAACCTGCTCTGGAGAAATTCTTTCTGAGTTTACCGCAGCAGAGGCGAACAATAAAGCCGAAATACTTGTAGAGGTTACTAAAGCGGTGATGAAGGTCAAGCAGAATCCCAGGCATTGATAAAAAGAGCTGATACCGGAAACGGGATCAGCTTGATTCTTTTATTTGCACAGCTTATATGCTATTGAATAAACTTTGTCTTGACAAAAAATTCAGTTTTGCTATAATAATATTGATTTAAAACGCTAAAGAAAAGCATTTTACCCCTCGATTAGGGCGAGGGGTTGTTTATTTTGAATGCGGGGAGATATTATGCCGATTACTGATTTTTTGGCCAGAAACGCCAAGCTTTACACAGACGAGGTCGCTTTAATAGAAATCAATCCTGAGCATGAGCCTAAAGTTGAGCAGTGGAAAGAACTGAACCTGGTCGAAACCGACCCGGACAAGCCATACCGCCGGGAAATCAGCTGGGCGGATTTTGACTGCCGGGCGAACCGCTTTGCGAACCTTTTGCTGACTCACGGCGTCGGCAAGGGCGACAAGGTCGCGATTCTGCTTATGAACTGTCTTGAATGGCTGCCGGTTTATTTTGGAATACTCAGAACGGGCGCGCTCGCGGTACCGCTCAACTACCGCTATTCCGCAGACGAAATAGAGTACTGCCTCAAGCTGTCTGACGCATCTGTCCTGATATTCGGACCCGAGTTTGTTGAGCGCGTCGATAATATCCAGGGGAAAATCCCGGATGTGCGCCTCCAGTTTTATGTCGGAACCAAGTGCCCGGATTATGCTCTTAGCTATTTTAAGTTCATATCCTACTGTTCGAGCCGTAACCCGAACATACCTATTACGGACGACGACTTTGCAGCAATTTACTTCTCGTCCGGAACAACGGGGTTTCCTAAAGCCATATTGCATAAGCACAGAAGCCTCATGCACGCCGCACTCTGTGAACAGAACCACCACGGACAGGGAAGGGATGACTGCTTCCTTTGCATGCCGCCCCTCTACCATACTGGCGCCAAGATGCACTGGTTCGGAAGTCTTGTTGCCGGAAGCCGCGCGGTGCTTCTTCGAGGCGTAAGCCCCAGATGGATAATGGAAACCGTCTCAAAGGAGAACGTCACCATAGTATGGCTGCTGGTGCCCTGGGCTCAGGATATACTGGATTCCATCGAGAGAGGAGACATTAAGCTTGAGGACTACAAGATTTCGCAGTGGCGGCTTATGCACATCGGAGCCCAGCCCGTTCCACCGAGCCTTATCCGCCGCTGGAAGGAATACTTCCCGAACCACCAGTACGACACGAATTACGGTCTCAGCGAATCGATAGGGCCCGGCTGCGTACACCTCGGAGTCGAGAACATACATAAAGTCGGTGCAATCGGCAAGCCAGGATACGGCTGGAATGCGAAAATCGTCGACAATAGCGGCGCTGAAGTTAAAGTCGGTGAGGTTGGAGAGCTGGCCGTTTTTGGCCCTGGCGTCATGACCTGCTATTATCACGACGAAGCCGCGACAGAGGCGGTTCTCAAGGACGGCTGGCTCTATACCGGAGATATGGCGAGAATGGACGAGGATGGGTTCATCTACCTCGTAGACCGCAAAAAGGACGTTATAATCACCGGCGGTGAAAACATCTATCCCGTACAGATTGAGGACTTCCTCAGAAGCTGTGAAAGCGTCAAGGACGTCGCGGTAATCGGTCGCGCCCATCCGCGTCTGGGCGAGATAGCGTCAGCTATTATCGAGCTTAAGGAGGGCGCTCATTGCACGGTAGACGACATCAACGAATTCTGCAAGGCTTTGCCGAGGTACAAACGCCCCAAGGAAGTCATTTTTGATATCGTGCCGAGAAATCCGACCGGAAAAATAGAGAAGCCCAAGCTTCGCGAAAAATACGGAGCGTTGGACCTTGTAGCGCAGCAGACGGGGAAGTAGTTTATACTGATTAATATTAAAAATAAGCCGAAACTCCGGATATATAAAAGTACCCGGAGTTTCAGCCTGTTTATAGGATATATTGGAGAGGGAATAGGGAGATCGAAATAGAAATATATCTTAACTATAATGTAATGGAATATATCGAGATAATGCCAATAAAAAGCTCTGGATGCAAACGCACCCAGAGCTTTAATCAGGTTTATTACATTATCGAGAATGCTATGATTAGTCCTGCAAATACTATCGAAACAGTCGAAACAAGCTTGATAAGGATGTTAAGCGAGGGGCCTGCGGTATCCTTGAAGGGGTCTCCGATTGTGTCGCCGATAACTGCGGCCTTATGGCAGTCGGAGCCCTTTCCGCCGTGCGTTCCGCTCTCTATATACTTTTTGGCGTTGTCCCAGGCTCCGCCGGAGTTGCTCATAAATACCGCCATGGCAAAGCCGGTTACGGTTACTCCGCAGAGAAGTCCGATAACACCGTTTGCACCGAGGATTAGACCTGTGATGATCGGGACGATAACTGCGCTGAGAGCCGGAACTACCATTTCCTTAAGAGCACCTCTGGTGCAGAGGTCGACACAGGCAGCATAATCCGGATCTGCCGTACCTTCCATTAAGCCCTTAATCTCTTTGAACTGGCGGCGAACCTCAATAACGATGCTCTGGGCGGCTCTCTGAACGGATGACATTGCGAATGAGGAGAACAGGAATACAAGCATCGCTCCAACGAACAGGCCGATGAGTACAGGGGGATTGACAAGCGTTATATCCATGACCTTGCCGGCGGCTGCCATTTTGCCGGCGGCTATGTCAACATAGGAAACGAGCAGAGCCAGCGCCGTAAGAGCTGCGGAACCGATAGCAAAGCCTTTGCCCGTGGCGGCCGTGGTATTTCCGAGGGAATCAAGAGCATCAGTACGCTCACGGACTTCCTCACCAAGTCCAGCCATCTCTGCGATTCCGCCGGCATTATCGGCAACGGGGCCGTAAGCATCGCATGCGAGAGTTATTCCAAGTGTCGAGAGCATTCCAACGGCCGAGATGCCTATACCGTAGAGACCCTTTGTAAAGCCTCCGGCACCGCCTGCGGCGAAGAAGCTGACAAGAACAGCTATACCTACAATCAGGATAGGAGCCATTGTGGAGCGCATACCCAGCGAGATTCCACCGATAACAACGGTTGCGGGGCCGGTGCTGGATGCGTCCGCAAGCTCCTGAGTGGGCTTATAAGTATCGGAGGTGTAGTATTCGGTGAAATAACCGATTGCGCAGCCAGCAACAAGACCGGCAAGAATGGCAACGTAAATACCCATGTTGTTCATGATAAAGTAGGTAAGGGGGGCTGCGGCTACAGCTGCCAAAATGGCGGCAATATAGGTGCCGGTACGCAGGGTTTTCAAAAGAGCTTTCTGATCTGCTTTTTCGCCGGTGCGTATGAAGAAGGTTCCAATGACGGAGCATATTACGCCGACTACGGCGAGAAGGAGGGGAAGCAGCATCCCAGCCCAGCCGTAGCCCGCGGCGGCGCTGATGGCAAACGAAGCGAGAATAGCGCCGACATAGGACTCATAAAGGTCAGCGCCCATTCCAGCGACATCGCCTACGTTGTCGCCGACGTTATCGGCTATAACGGCGGGGTTTCTCGGATCATCCTCGGGAATGCCAGCCTCGACTTTACCGACAAGGTCGGCTCCGACGTCAGCGGCCTTAGTGAAGATTCCTCCGCCGACACGGGCAAACAGAGCCATTGCGGATGCGCCCATTCCGAACATAACCATGGTTGTCGCAATTTCGTTAGCACCGCAATGGAAGAGGTACTTCAGGACTGTAAACCATACAGAAATATCAAAAAGACCAAGGCCGACTACTGTAAAGCCCATAACCGAACCGGAGGAAAAGGCTACCGTAAGGCCTTTATTGAGGCTCTCGCTGGCGGCGTTTGCGGTACGCGCGTTAGCTGAGGTGGCGATTTTCATGCCGATATAGCCTGCAAGACCGCTGTAAAAGCCGCCGGTAACAAAAGCAAATGGTACGAACTTTGAAACAAGGCCGGTAAGCGCCAAAACAGCTAGTATTATAACCATTATAATATAAAACTTTATAACGGTCTTGTACTGGCGTCTTAAATAGGCGTTTGCGCCCTGGCGTATTGCCGCCGCAATTTTCTGCATTTTAGGGGTACCTTCGGAGAACTTCATAACCTTGCGCGATTGCAAGAAAGCGAACAAAAGAGATATGATCGCACCTAAGATACCCAACCAAAACATGTTTTCCAAAACAACAACTCCCTTTCATTATCATAAGTGAATGTGATAATTGCCAATTCGTTCAATTCAATTGTATTTGTTCAATATTGCTTAGTCAATTGACTGAAACGCCGGAAAATAAGTCATTTTTGACTATGAATTTATTGATTTGATAGAATTTTATTCGCATATAATTTTAGTTGAATTGTTATAAAAACTTAGGAAAGGCTCAATTGCGTAACAATTTTGTAAAAAAATTTTAAAAATTTGAATTGTATTATTTATAATCCGAACTTTTTCAAAATTTTGTTGAAAAGAATTTTACTATACGGTATACTTTAAAATGCGGTGGGATTTTTTGTGGATAAATTATGAAGATGCAGCTATTTTGATGCAAGAGTTCGTTCTTTTTATTATTACCAAAGAATATTTTATAAATCATAATAGTATTTGGTGTAATTTTTTTGCGGTGCAATATAATGTTAATATAGGTCGTATATATATTTGGCTTTTAGGGGGAGTCGCTGCCATGAAGAAATCGTTGTTGATTATAGTATTAGCGGCGTTATTGATTGCGGTTATTATCCCCAGTGGAGCAATATATCAAAATGTCAAAAGTATAGGTTCGGGGAGTGTTGTGGCCCGCTCGCCCGCTACGCCGACACAGACACCGTCAGCTTTTACGGTCAACTTTACAGTTACCTCGGTATCTGGCAGCTATTATCATAGCTTTAAAATTGTTATAACCAACAATACGGATCAGCCAGCCAGCAACTGGGTACTAAACCTTAAGTATGATGCTACTGTTTATTCCGTATGGCCGGTAAGTTATTCTTTTAGCAATTCGCTTTTAACCTGTCAGCCGTATAACCAGTGGCAGCCGAATTACACCATACCCGCCGGCGGATCAGTGGAGATAAACGGCGGCGGAGCCGCTCAGGGCAATATGATATGGGATGTTACGGTTAACGGCCTCCCTGCTAGCTATTCCTTCAATCCTTACGGAACGCCGACTCCGACGCCGACGACAACTGCAACAGAGCCGCCTTCAAATTACATAAATGCTTCGGTTAAATTTATAGTAGATACTGTTTACAGCGCAAACAGTTACAAATATGAAATCGTTATGGTAAACAATACGGATAGGGATATTGACAACTGGGTTCTTACCTTTACCTATGATGGCAGCATATATAGCGTATGGCAGGCTGATCTTAATCAGAGCGGAAACGAATTTGCGATATCACCGTACAATAAATGGCAGTCCAACTACACGATTCCCGCAAAGGGTTCCCTTTCCGTCTATGGTATGGGGACTGCACCAGGCACATATATTTCCAATGTGAAAATAAAGAATAAGCCTGTGGCTTCCTATTCCTTTATTCCATATTCATCACCTCCACTTGCTTCGATCCCAAAGGTGAGCCCAACACCAGAGGCAACACCGACACCGGAGGCAACACCGACGCCGGAGGCAACACCGACGCCGGAGGCAACACCGACGCCGGAGGCAACACCGACGCCGGAGGCAACACCGACGCCGGAGGCAACACCGACGCCGGAGGCAACACCGACACCGGAGGCAACACCGACGCCGGAGGCAACACCGACACCGGAGGCAACACCGACGCCGGAGGCAACACCGACGCCGGAGGCAACACCGACACCGGAGGCAGCACCGACGCCGGAGGCAGCACCGACACCTTAACCTATGGCAGAATAGATGTAAAAAGCACTAGAACAATAATGGAACAGCGCTTATGGCACTGTTCCATTATCGTTTAAAGGCTCTATTTGTATAAATCAATATGCTTTTCCGCTAGCTCATATACGCCGTTAAAATCCACATGCGGGTTAAGCATTGCCTCAAGTTCGTCATGTATGCCCTTTGCGATGAAAAGATTTTGCTGAGCCGTTTCCAAAAGAGAATTGTACAATTTCTTTTCGTAGCGGAGCGTGCATTTTATGTCGCGGTAGGCGTCCTTATCCGCAAGGGCATCTAACCTTATATGTTTGTAGAATTCTCCGCCATAGGAAGAGGAAGGGGTTACGCTCAGGAACGCAAGCGAAAGCCCGGGAATAAGCAGGTGCTCTGTTTTATCCGGGAAGAGCGGGGAGGGGCTGAGCAGTACATCGTATCCTGCCTTTACGGCGTGTTCACAAAGCCTGTCGAGCATCAGAGACGCAAAGCCGAACTCGTTGTCAATCGTGCAGACGCGGCTGCATAAAGCCTTAACCGTATCAAAGCGGCAAACCTTGCCGTCGCAGGTGAAGGCGCTTAAGAATCTGCGCTTTATTTTTCCTTCACCTCCGGAATCGGGAATTTCCCTTGAGCAGATGCCGTTCGTGCGTCTCAAAATAGTTTCGGAAACGTGCTGGTCAAAAAGCGGCGAGAACGCATCCTTTATTTCGCCTGCCGATTTCAGGAATTTATAAGCCTTCGCATAGTAACCCTTATAAGCCGAAACCAGCTTGGAAGCCTCGTTTAACTTATCCTTCAAAGAACCGAAATCATAAAATTCGCCTATATTTATATATCTGCCGCTGATACCTGGATAATCGGGTTCGAGGATGTGGGGGGCGGTTCCGTCCATATACGCAACTCCAAGAGAGGGAACGAATATGCCGTCAAGGGAAGAGGGATCTCCGGAGCAATAGATGTATTCGACCTTATGACCCAGTTTTTCGATACCATTTCCGATTCTTTTCATAAAGCTCGATTTTCCGCAGCCGGGGCCGCCCTTGATTATGTATATGAATTTCGTATCCTTGCTTTTAGTTATTTCGTCGCAAAGAGAATAGAAGCCGTTATAGGTATTTGCGCAAAGAAAGTAGCTTATATTTGCAGACATATTTTAATGATCCTTTCAAATAAATCTCTTTATATAACATATGTATGCAAATGTCGGGCCGATTGACAGCAAAAGCGAATAAAAACCCCGCCGGAGCTATTGACCCGGCGGGGTTTGCTATGTAGCTTTTCAGGCGTCCATTCCAAGCTTTAATGCCTTGCGGTTAAATTCGAGCATTTGCGGTTTTGAGGCGGGAATGCACTTTTTAAGACCCGCGTCAAGAGCCTCGGCACTGCAGAAGCCCATTTCTTTAAAGAGCTTTCCGAGAAGAATAATATTTCCAAGACCCTTGATATCGTTGTCCTCGGCCATCTTTGTTGCGGGGACGTAATATACGGTAATGTCATTACGCTGGGTCTTCTTTGAAATCATTGAGCTGTCGACAATTACTGTGCCGCCCGGTTTAACCGTGTCTATGAACTTGTCAAAGGAGGGAAGGTTCATGGCTATTAGAGCGTTGGGAGATAATACAAGGGGGGAGCCTATCGCTTTGTCACTGACGCAGACGCTGCAGTTGGCTGTGCCGCCGCGCATTTCCGGCCCGTAAGAGGGAAGCCAGGAAATCTCCCTGCCCTCCATAAGTCCTGCGTATGCGGCAACCTTTCCGGCAAAGAGAAGGCCCTGACCGCCGAAGCCGGCGAGAATAAGATTTAAATCTTCTCTCATTTCGATGTTCCTCCTTCGCTTATATCCTTATAAACTCCGAGCGGATAGTAGGGAAGCATGTTTTCACGCATCCAGTCGAGAGCTTCGTTGGGGCCAAGACCCCAGTTGGTCGGACAGGAGGATATGACTTCAACTATTGAGTAGCCGCGGCCGTTGACCTGATTCTCGAAAGCTTTTTTAATTGCCTTTTTGGCGATAAGCACATTTTTTACGCAGTCGACTGTGACGCGCTGGGCTAGAGCGACGCCGTCGAGAGTAGCGAGCATCTCGCAGACGCGGATGGGATAACCAGCGATTTTGGTATCTCTGCCATAGGGGCTGGTTTGAGTTACCTGGCCGGGCAGGGAGGTGGGAGCCATCTGCCCGCCGGTCATGCCATAAATCGCGTTGTTTACGAAAATAACGGTGATGTTTTCGCCTCTTGATGCGGCATGTACTGTTTCGCACATGCCGATGGCGGCAAGATCGCCGTCTCCCTGGTAAGTGAATACAATGTTGTCGGGGCAGGCTCTCTTTACTCCGGTGGCGACGGCGGGGGCGCGCCCGTGGGCGGCCTCAATCATGTCGCAGCCAAAGTAGTCATAGGCCATAACGGAGCAGCCGACAGGGGCTACGCCGACCGTGCGGCCCTCTATGCCCAGCTCGTCTATAGCCTCGGCCACGAGGCGGTGAATAATGCCGTGGGTGCAGCCGGGGCAGTAGTGCCTGGGCGCGTCCGTAAGGGCATTGGGTTTTTTGAATACAACAGACATTATTTTGCTCCTCCCATTATGGATTTGACTTCCTCAAGAACCTCATCGGGGGTCGGGATTATCCCGCCAGTGCGTCCGCGGAAGTAAACGGGCTTTTTGCCGTTTACGACAAGTCTTACGTCCTCCACCATCTGTCCCATGCTCATTTCGACGGTCAGAAAAGCCTTTGCAGTTTCGGCAGCCTTGCTTATTGCCTTTTCGGGGAAGGGCCAAAGTGTAATCGGACGGATTAGGCCGACCTTAAGACCTGCCTCGCGTGCTGTGTTAACTACGCTGCGGCAAATACGGGAGGAAGCACCGTACGCGACGAGAACGAGTTC
Organism: Clostridiales bacterium; assembly: GCA_029267755.1. Classification (GTDB taxonomy): domain Bacteria; phylum Bacillota; class Clostridia; order Oscillospirales; family Oscillospiraceae; genus DUPK01. The sequence goes on along the minus strand of JAJUHS010000013.1, from coordinate 19,601 downwards.
GGCGTCGTCAACGAGGTATTCCTCGGCGCGCTGCTCTGTTTCCTTGATCACGGCATATTTCTCGAAACGCTTATCAACTGTGTACTCAAGCTTGTTCGGGTCGAGGAAAAGGGAGTTCGTAATGTTGTGTTCGCGCTTATTCTTGTGTCCGTTTGTGGCCCAGGGCTTTTCAATGGGCGCTTTGTCCATTTTTTCGGGAAGCACTACGGGTTCCATCATCTGACCGAGCATACCGTCGGAGAAGATCATCGCGGGCATGCGGTACTTATCACCAAGGTCAAAGGCAAGGAATACGAGATCTACGGCTTCCTGAACAGTGGAGGGCGCTAAAACAAGGATGTGAAAGTCGCCATGTCCGGTTGCCTTCGTAGCCTGCCAATAGTCCGCCTGGGACGGCTGAATTCCTCCAAGTCCGGGGCCGCCGCGCTGTACGTTTATGATAAGCGCGGGAAGATCGCAACCCGCAAGGTATGAGATGCCTTCGGACATGAGGCTTATTCCGGGCGAGCTTGAGGAGGTCATTGCGCGTACGCCGGCGGATGATGCACCGAGAACCATATTGATCGAGGCAATTTCGGATTCTGCCTGGAGGAAGGTTCCGCCTATTTTAGGCAGCTTCTTCGCCATATATGCGGCCACTTCTGTCTGCGGCGTTATCGGATATCCGAAAAAATGACGGCAGCCGGCACAGATAGCGGCTTCCGCGAGGGCTTCATTGCCCTTCATCAGAACTTTTTCAGCCATTATGTATTTTCAATCCTTTCGTGTTATCTTTCAACAGTGATAGCTGTGTCCGGACACATAATAGCGCAGGAGCAGCAGCCGGTGCACTTCGCCTCGTCGGTAAGCTCCGCCGGGTGATAGCCCTTGGCGTTTATGCGGTCCGGCGAGAGGGCAATAATGCCTCTCGGGCAGGCCTTAACACAGAGCTCACAGCCTTTGCAAAGGTTTTCGTTAACTGTTATCTTCGCCATAATTATAATTCCTTTCTATTAGGTTCCCCATGGGGTGCGTACAAATATATCTATCGGATAAAGGTTGTTTACGCTTAGTTTATCCGCAATATCCCTCGGCGCTGTTGTAAATCTCAACGGCAGATTTAAAGCCGAAGCGGTTTCCTCGGCAAAAGGAATGGAGCATAAAATGGTTTCCGTAGCCGTAAATTCCTTAAGGTGAGAGTTGTTGACTATGCCAGTAGCCTTAAGCCTTGATGCGGCCTCGATTTCCCTTAGTATCTCCGAAGCTGTTGCGGCTTCGGAGGCAAGCGGGCGATAACGGTTCACCACATAAAGCATATCGTAGTCAATTTTGCTTATTTTTGAAGCAAAACTCCCAAGTGCGGTGGCTCCCGCGTCGTCTCCGCCTGCGTCGATGATTACTTTCCCCGGGGTTTCGAAAATACGGTTGATTTCTGCGCTGAGCGAGGGAGTGTCCAAGGTGGTGTTAGCGAAAGACGGAGCGATAATCGAAATGCCGTATTTCTTCAGAAGCGGAATATACTCAGAAGAGCGGAAGTAGGGATTGACGATATCCATGTCAACCAGCGTTACGGGCTTGCCTTCCCGCGCTGAGTCAATCGCAAGGTTAAGAGAGAGATTCGTTTTGCCGCAGCCGTAGTGTCCGCAAATTATGGTGAAGCTTTTAATATCGGGCAAAAACCTTCCCTCCTTACATGATTATTATTCAAAATACTATCACATTCTGATTGTTTATTCAACCGACGAGTAAGCATATATTTAGACAAAATTAATAGTTAAAATGACGATGATTATAGAAATGTTGCGAAAAACGACAGAAGCCCCGCCATAAGCGGCAGGGCTGAAACTGCTTTTTTCCTAAGCTGATGTTGGCATGGGGTCAGTCGATATCTTCACTATCCTCACTATTGATGTCCACGCGAAGCCGCTCAACACGGTTCGCCTCGGCTTCCAGAACGGTTACCGTAAGGTTTTCATAATTGAAGCTGTCACCAGGGGCGGGGATGCGGTCAAGCATCTCGGCTGCCCAGCCGCCGACAGTGGTGTATTCGCTGTCAAAGTTTCGGGGACGGAAGTTTATCATATCGAACATATCATATATGTTGAGACTGCCATCGACCTCGTAGCTGTCCTCCGAGGTGCTTATAATCTCCTGTTCTATATCGTCGCTCTCGTCATAGATTTCGCCGACGATTTCCTCCATGATATCCTCAATTGTCAGTATGCCCATCGTTCCGCCGAATTCGTCGACAACAACAGCCATATGCAAATGCTTATGCCGCAGCTCCTTGAGAATGGACGAAATATTTCTCGTTTTGTGGACGAATAATGCGGGAGAAAGCATATCGTGAATATTGATCGCTTCCCCGGCGATAGCGGCCTTTATAAGCTTTTTTGTTGACAGGATGCCGATGATGTTGTCTATGCTGTCGTCGTAAACGGGCAGTCTTGAATAGCTTAGAAGGTCCGTATCCTTAAGAAGCTCGGAAATGCTGTCGTTTATGTCGAATCCGGCAACGTCAACTCTGGGAATCAGGATTTCCCGCGCGGTGACATCGGAAAACTCGATCGCAGACCTGATCAGTTCGCCCTCGCGCTCTGTGAACACACCCTCGTCCTCGATCGTGTCAAGTATATCCACCAGCTCGTCGTCCGTTACCGAAGGCTCGGTTTCCTTGGGCGTCCAGAGCGGGGCGAGAACCTTTACAAATGCGTTTACCGCCTCTGTTACTGGCAGAAACACTGCCATAAGGACGCGTATCGGCCGGGAGGCTCGGTATACTATGTCGTTTGCGCTGTTTACCCCGATTATTTTCGGAATAATCTCTCCGAAAATCAGAATAAGAACGGTGGCGCCTACTCCTGCGAACAGACCCGCATAGTTCGGGAACAGTTCCTCGGCGACAACCGTCGCGGCGGAAGAAAAGGCGATATTTACAAGAGTATTGCCGATAAGAATTGTCGCAAGGAAGCGGGGGAAGCGGTCATCTATATATTCAGCAACTTTGGCGCGTACGTCGCCGTTGCTTGCGGCGTTTTTTATACGAAGCTTGTTTGCGGAGGCAAAAGCGATCTCGGAGCTCGAAAAAAAGGCTGAAAACGCGATGAATACAATCATTAGGATATATAAATACCAGTTTGTGCCTAGCATGACGGAGCCTCCTTTACGGAAGCGTCCGCGGCTGGAGCAGACTCGTCCTCATCATAGATATCTCCGAAAAGCACCTCAAGGACATCCTCCATAGTAACGAACCCGAGAGCCCTGCGGTTTTCGTCGGCTACGATGGCTATATGCGTTCTGCTGCGGCCCAGACCCTCGAAAAGGGCGTCGAGCTTCATATCTCGGCGAATAAAGTACGGGGCGGTAATAGCCGCTTTGAGCCTTACGGTTTTACCGTTCAGCGTCTGCTGCAAAAAGTCCTTTGAATGCAGAATTCCTACAATGTGTTCGGGAGTACCAGAATATACGGGTATGCGTGAGTACTTTTCACGCAATAATTTTTCTTTGACGCTTTTGCTGTCCTCATTCAGCTCAACCGCGACCATCTCTGAAATGGGAACCATTATCTGCTCGGCGTTGATATCGGAAAAGACAATGGCGGATTTTATGAGCTCGCTTTCATCGTGCTCTATAAGCCCCTCCTCCTCAATGCTGTCGATTATCGTCTGAAACTCGTCCTCGGTGAAGGAAGGCGAATCGTCCTTCTTGAGAATATGTTTTTTTACTAAGCTTCCGATACCTATGAACAGCAGAGATACCGGAGTAAGTATATAAAGGAGCGCAAGGACAGGCAGCGATACGAAAATAGCGAACGCGTCGCTGTTTGTACGCGCAATGTTTTTGGGAATGGTTTCGGCAAAAAAGAAAATAACAACAGTAAGGGCAACCGTTACGATTACCGTGCCGAAAGCGCCCCAAAGACTTACGGCAAGGCTTGTGGCAATTACGGAGGAAAAGGTATGGCAGAGATTTGTGCCTATGAGAAGCGTAGTCAGAGCCTTTTCAAAGTTATCAATAATATAGACAACTCGGGCAGCTCCCTTGTTGCCTTCTTCCGCCTTACGCTTTATTCGGATTTTGTTAACGTAGGAGAAAGCTGTTTCTGAGCCTGAGAAAAATCCTCCGAGGAGGATAAGAAAAATAAGCAAAATACATCGGGGTATACTGTCGTCGGGCAGCATTAAGATTTCAACTCCAATTTTAAAAAAATTTAGTGTTTCTGACATATTATTATAATACATTTTGGTATAAATGCAATATAAAGTTTGCGTTACGGCGTTAGCATGGGAACAATTAAGGGCAAATATACCTTTTATCGCTTGAAAACCATGCGGAGCACAGAAAGGCTACCGGAGCAGGACGGACACCAAGACTCCGGCGGACAAAAAGAGCCGCTATAATCTGAAATCCTCTTCGGAAAGGCCCTTAAGGTCAAGCATTTTCGGTTCGGGCGGACGCCGCTTGAAGGGGTCGTAGGAAAACTTTGGGCACGAATCGTATTCTCGGACGACACCTTTTTTAATACAGACTATTTCGCCGCCGCCGATATCGGAGCCGTGATTGCAGTAAGAGCAGCTGGGTTCGATATTTTTACGGAACAGCTTGTCGGACATGGCAGTACCTCTCTTTTGTGAAAAAGAATCAGCGGCGGAGTTCTCCGCCGCTGATATTATACACGTTTCCTGTTTGGTTTTCCATACTTTTTTCTGCAGAAGACAAGGGACATTACAAAGAAAAACAGCAGGATGATCAGAGAAAAAACTGACGATATCAGAAGCGCCGTTCTGAAATCCAACGAAGCGATGCCGGATACCTGCTCCGCAAGATAGGCGGCCACGGGCGCCTTCAAAGGGAATAGCCTGAAAATCACAGAAATCAAAGAGGCGGATATTATACCGTGGAGAAGCTTGCCAAAAACATAGCTTTTTGCGGATAGTCCGGTTCCGCCAATAAACGATATCACCTGAAAGTGAATTGACAGGCCTGCCCAGCCGAGCATGAACGCCGCCATGGTTATCGAGCGCTGCAGCTGCGAAGCGACCTCCTTAAGTCCCCACACGCCTGAAGTAAGCTCAATTACGCCCGTTATAAGCTTTTCGCACCATTTGCCGTCAAGACCGAAAGGCGCGAGCAACCCTCCGAGGAAGGACGCGGCCCAGGGGATAGCTCCCGAAGCAAATAGGAGCTTAATCAAAACGGTGAAGAAGATTACAAAGCTGGAGATGCTGAGCATGGATGAAAAAGAGCCTGTCACGGCTTGTATAAAGGCGTTCGAGTAGTTGACTGCCGCTATCCGGACGGTTCTTCCGGAGGCTCTTTTCGAGCCTTTTTTGCCCCAGCGTCGGAAGATTATTCCTACGATAACGGAGGACAGCATAAGCGTGGCGTAAAGTATCAGCCCGATAAGGCTGCTGGAGAAAATACCTGCTCCTACCACTCCGAAAATAAAAGCGGGGCCTGAGTTGTTGCAGAAGCTGAGCAGCCTTTCGGTTTCGTCCCTCGTGATGCTTCCGCTTTTATATAGAGCTATCGCGGTTTTCGCTCCGAGCGGGTAGCCTCCGAGAAAGCCGAGGATAAACGCGGCAGCGCAGACGCCGCTGACGTTAAACAGCGGCTGCATTATGGGCTCAAGAAGCCTTCCAAGCTTATCGGCAAAGCCAAGCTCGACTATGAGCGAGGACATCACGAAGAAAGGGAAGAGAGAAGGTATTATCACGTTGAAACATAGGCTCAGTCCGTCCCTGGCGGCCTCCGCAGATGCTTCGGAATAGTAAATCAGAGCAAAGATTGATATGCCGATTGCTGCTAAAACCAGTCCGTCTGATATTCGCCTGTTTGAAAGTATTCTGGACATGAACTCCCCCCCCTCTTGTAAATCAAAATCCATAGATTATTCGTAGCATCTATATTTTTATGCGTTGAAGCAATTTTTTTGCATGTCCCGGCATAAAATCCATTGAAGGGGGCGAAACATTTGAATAAGAAGCATTATGCGTTAACCGCCGAAAGCATAGCCGAGCGTTTTGACCTGCCGGCCGGCATAGTATCCTCATTGCCGCGCATCGAAATAGCGGGAGGAAGACAGATAACAGTAGAGCGGCATAGGGGTCTGATTGAATACAGCCGTGAGGAAATAGCCGTAAACACCGTAGACAGCATATTAAGGATAAAGGGGGGAGGGCTTGAGATAAGGGCTATGACCTCCGAGATATTGCTGATAACGGGAAATATTCACTGCGTTGAATTTTGATTGCAAGGCGGATGATAAAATGAACGGAATTATAAATTTTCTTCGTGGAAACGCGAAAATAGATATTTACGGCGGGAATCCCGAACAGTTCATAAACAATTTGGCGGGTCAGGGCATCCCGTTCTGGAAATTTGAAAAGCCGGAACCGGGTCTTGCGAGCGTCATAATACCGTATTCATATGCCCGGGATGCGGAAAGACTCAAAAAAGGCACGGAATGCGGCATAGAGGTAGTAAGAAGGTCTGGCCTTCCGGTTTTCCTTAATAAGATCAAACGCAGATGGGTGCTTATTATCGGCTTGATACTATGCCTGCTTGCGGTTCCGGCAATGTCTTTGTTTGTCTGGGAAATCGAGGTAAGCGGAAACGAAACGGTACCTGCCGGTGAAATCTTGTCGGTCGTCGAAAAGCTTGGGGTACATATAGGAATGCTGAGTTTTTCCATAGACCAGCAGGATATAAGAAGCAGGGCGCTTTCGGAGCTTAAGGATCTATCGTGGCTTACCGTGAATATAAAAGGTACCAAGGCTGAGATAAAGGTGCGGGAAAGAATAAAAAAACCGGAAATAATAGATGAAAAAATTCCTACCGAGATTATTGCCGAAAAAAACGGGGTTGTTACGGAGATAAACGTATTTCAGGGAGCGCCTCTCATAGTTGTCGGGCAGACGGTTGCAAAGGGGGATGTGCTTGTCAGTTCGGAGATGCCAAGCATCAAATCCGGCACGCGCCGTGTCCACGCGATGGGCGAAATCTATGCGAGGACTTGGTATGATTTTTCCTGCGAGATGCCGCTAAAATATGACTCAAAAGTGTATACTGGTAAAAAAGCAAAAAAATTTTCTATAATTATGTTCGGAAAGCGAATAAATTTGTATTTTAGTACTGGATTTTCAAACACATTTTGTGATAAAATAATAAAATGTGAGCGGGTAATATTGCCGGGCGGATATGCGCTGCCGATAACCGTAAATACAGAAACCTATGTGCAGTACGAGGCTGAAAGCTGCGTAATGGACGTAAAGGAAGCCGAAGATATTCTTAAAAAACGGCTTTCCGAAAGTCTCGACAAGATTATCGGGGAGGGCGAGAAGGTTTCGGTAGGATTTGAAACCAAGGTTTCCGGAGATATTATAATGGTTACGCTCCACGCAGAATGTATTGAACAGATAGGAAACTTGCGGGAGGTTAAATAGAAAGGATTCTTTGCCGGATGATAGAAAAAAGCATGAGCGTAGACAGAATGGAGCATGTAATCAGCGTATTCGGTTCTTTCGACGAGAATTTGAGAATAATCGAGTCGGAGCTTGAGGTCCGGGTTACAGACAGGGATTCGGAGCTGAAAATAAGCGGCGAGCCCGAGCAGGTGATGTACGCGGAGCGGGCTATCGAGGGGCTTCTTCAGCTTGCGGCAAAAGGTGAAAGCATTGATTCGCAGAGCGTAAGATACATCATTAAGATGGTTCTCGACGGAAATGCCGACAGGATTTCCGAGCTTGCCAGAGATGTAATCTGCGTTACTGCGAAGGGAAAGCCGATTAAGGCAAAAACGCTCGGACAAAAGAAATATGTTGAGGCGATAGGAAAAAACACAATAACCATAGGCGTCGGCCCAGCCGGTACGGGCAAAACCTATCTTGCCGTCGCGGCTGCGGTATCCGCGTTCCGGGAAAAGCAGGTAAACCGAATTGTCCTTACAAGGCCGGCAGTAGAGGCTGGAGAAAAGCTCGGTTTTTTGCCGGGTGATCTGCAGAACAAGGTGGACCCGTATTTGAGGCCGTTATACGACGCGCTTTTCGATATGCTGGGATCCGAGACGTATAACAAGTACCTTGAGCGGGGCAATATCGAGGTGGCTCCGCTAGCCTATATGCGCGGCAGAACGCTTGACGACTCGTTTATTATTCTTGACGAGGCCCAGAATACATCACGGGAACAGATGAAGATGTTCCTTACGCGTCTCGGCTTCGGTTCAAAGGCGGTAATCACGGGAGACCTGACCCAAATTGATTTGCCGAGGGATAAGGTCAGCGGACTTAAGGAAGCAGTGCGCCTTTTAAAAGACATCAACGACATTGCAATATGTACTCTTACGGGAGAGGACGTAGTACGCCACCGGCTTGTCCAGAAGATAATAGAGGCATACGAAAAGGATAAGGCACCGAAAAACGAAATACCAGCAAAGTACAGGAGAGTTAAGAAATGACAACGCAACCTAAGCACAGAATTTATGTTACCAGAAAGCAGCGCGGAAGAGACAACGAAAAAGCGACGCTTATGATACGCAGATGCGTAAAGGCGACACTTGATTCGGAGGGGATCAAGCTGCCCTGCGAGGTCAACGTCACCATTACGGGCAACAGCGACATAAGGTCTGTCAACTATAATACAAGAGGCATAGACAAGACGACTGACGTGTTGTCTTTTCCTATGTTCGAACTGAAACCCGGGGAATTCAACATAAGCGAAAAGGACCTCGACCCTGAAACCGGCAGACTTTTCTTGGGAGATATAATGATATCCCTTGACAAAGTGGCGGATCAGGCAGAGCAGTTCGGACATAGCAAGGAGCGAGAGATGGCATATCTCGTTGTACATTCGGCGCTGCACCTGCTCGGATACGACCATACGGACGAGGGCAAGGAGAAAATGAGGATGCGCCGCAGAGAAAAGGATATACTGAATAGATTGGGTATAAACGATAATGAGTAAAGCAATAAAAAGGTCAGGCATAATAACTATCGTCGGAAGGCCGAATGCCGGTAAATCCACGCTTCTGAACGCGATCGCGGGGGAAAAAATCGCGATTGTCACAAATAAGCCGCAGACCACGAGAAACCGTATCTGCGCCATAATAAACCGCGGGGATACGCAGCTCGTCTTTATGGATACGCCGGGTTTCCATTCGCCGCGCTCAAAGCTCGGGGACTATATGGTCAGGGTCGTAAAGGAGAGCATTTCCGGAGTCGACGCCATAGTTCTAGTCGTCGAGCCTATCGCAAATATAGGCCGGCAGGAAGCCGAGCTTATAGAGCGCATCAGGGTTTCAAAGGTTCCGGCGCTGCTTGCAATCAATAAAATAGACACGGTTGCGAAGGAAGAGCTTTTGGGGGTAATACAGACTTACAGCGAGGCTTATGCGTTTGACGAGATTATTCCGATTTCGGCCAAAAAGGGAGATGGGGTGGACCGCCTCGTTTCCGTACTTTTGCGTTACGCCGCCGAGGGCCCGCAGCTTTTCCCGGAGGATATGGTGACCGATCAGCCGGAAAAACAGGTCTGCGCCGAGATAGTCAGGGAAAAGCTCCTGCTCTGCCTTGACAAGGAGGTGCCGCACGGCACCGCGGTCGAGGTCACGAAATTTTCCGAGCGCGACAGCGAAATAATTGATCTCGACGTTACGATTTACTGTGAAAAAACTGCCCATAAGGGTATTATAATAGGCAAAAACGGTGCTATGCTCAAGAAAATCGGGGAGCTCGCAAGACGGGATATCGAAGCCTTCATGGGTACTAAGGTGTTTCTCCAGACATGGGTAAAGGTCAAGGAAAACTGGCGCGACAACAGCGCGCTGATTAGAAATTTTGGCTACGACGACTAAAAATTACAGCGTATATATAAACGAAAAGCAGACAAGCTAAAGGCAGCGGAGGTAAAGAGCATGAACATCGTTGCTATATGGAAATTGTTTGCGCTTACGGGAGATCCACGTTTTTACCTGATCTACAAACATCTTTTAAGCAATAAGTTTACATTTTGACCCTAAGCGTATTTGAGGGGCTGCAGCAAAGAATAAATTGCTGCAGCCCCTCAGCCGTCCCAGACGGGAATATCCATAAAAGCCGTTTGGCATCTTGGTTCCGCTTGTGGATTAATCCGGCGTTACCTCGACATGAAGTTGTAGAGCATTATGGCCGCGTCCTGGCGCTGTAACGTGCCGAGGGCGTTGAAGTTATTTTCGCTGTCTCCGTTTACGATTCCGAGTGCTCTCGCGATAGCGACGTAGCCGAGGTATCCCTCGGGGATGACGGCTTCGTCGCTGAAGCCGGAGCTGAATATGCCCTTAAGCTCCGCTGATGAGCCGTACTCTGTTGCGCCGACAAGCATTTTTACGAATTCGGCGCGGTTCAGGAGCTTACCGGGGTCTTTCTCCTTGCGGGATATTAGCTTGTAGCCGTATGCGCAGTTATATATCTCGTCCTCATCGTTTTCACCGAATCTGCAATCCACTGCGCTGAGCAGCAGAATCAGCGCGTCCTTCTGGGTCAACTGAGCCTCGGGCTTAAAGCTCGAACCTGCAAAGCCGATTCCATATTTGGCCAAAGTCTCAATCTGGGTCCTGCCGTAGCAGCCGTCAATGTCGTCATAGGAAATAACCGAGGCTGAAGTTTCGCTTGCCGGGATTATGACGTCACCGCTTCTGGCGTCGACGCCGGAAACATACTTTTCGAATTCAAACTTATACGCGAGAACCAGTTTGAAACGTTCGGTGTCATTCTCGGCCGGAATATAGACGTACTGAAGCACGGGCTTGAAGCAGGCGGTGTAGGAGGCAAGGGCGGTTTCAGCGCCTACTATTCCCTCCGCGGGAGCGAACTCCACGCCGTCTTTCCAGTTTATGTTCAGGTCGGAAAGCGTTCCGTCATACGAATCGATGGAAACAAAGATTGAGTTCTGCGGGAAGGGAATGCCGCTTGAAATCTCGGAATATGAGAAGCGCCCGTCCTCGGCTTTGCTATCCTCCTTATCTAGGGAGATTTTCGCAAATTTATCGCCGAAGTATTTTTTCAGAAAATCCGACGCTTTGTTTTCAAGCTGAGATGGGCTGAAAACAGCTTTTTGCTTTTGGCCGTATATTCGGCTTGGGCTGGTAGATACGGATTTCAGCGCAGCGGTTTTTGCGTCCACCAAAATGTGCTTATAAATGTATATCGATTTAGGACTGTCGCCGTCGTAGTAATCGGGATACCTCTCTTTTATTTCCGAATTGTCAACCTTCTTTATGTAGGTCATCTGGCAGTATACATTGCCGGCTTCCGCGTCCTTCCAATAGTCTGCGGAGCGGAGGGTAAACCCGTTGCCGAGTCCCAGAGCATCGACCGTGCGCAAAGCAGAGTCCAGCTTTTCCTTCGAATATACGCCCTCGAGGCCTGACACGGCGGAAAGCTCAACCTCGGATAAGCCTTTACCATAGGCGCTTTGCGCGGCGTCCTTAATTCTTGCTTCGGCGGCTGAGGCATAGTTGGTTGAAATTTTGTCAATATCAACAAGTTCGCCGGTGTCGGCTCGAACTATGTAGTTTCCGTTGTAAACGGGAAGATATCGCAGAACAGCCGGCTTGCCGTCTTCCGCAAGGAAATATTGAAGCTTAAGTTTAACCTTTTCCGATAAAAGTTTGGAAGCGGTATCGGACGAAACTGATGCGGCCGCCGAAGGGATATCCGCGGAACAAAGATCATATAAATCGCTTCTTTCGAAGCTGTATATGTACATGCCGTCTGAAATTACTCCGACGTGGAAGCTTACCGGAGACTTTATGCCGTTTAGCAGGATTGTGCCGTAAAAGTAGTAGGAGGAGGAGTTGCGGATGTCGTATATCTTATCGATATCCGTAAAGCTTGCCTTTTCGCCCTCCTTGAGCAGTTTTTCGACAAAGGCTTTCGCGACGGACTGCGCTTCCTCCCTGTTCACCTTCGGAAAGGCGGGCGAATAGCCGGAGCGTTCCTGATAAGAGTTGCTTGTATGGTGGTTGTAGGAATAAATTTTGCCGTTTACGTCCGCTGTGACATTCAGGGAATCCTCTTCGCCAGACCAGCTGAGATACCAGATTTTGCGGCCGTTTCTGTCCGCCGCGTTTCCGTCGAACTTAGTATAGCTGTTGTCTATTCCTAGGGTTTCCTTTACGATTTGAGTAACACGCGCTAGCTCCTTGTCAAGACTTTCTTCGGCGGCCAGAGCCGGTACCGCCATAACAATAATAAGTACGATGCTGAGGAAAAACGCGGTGATTTTTTTCATCATATTAACATCTCCTATTCCGATTTGTACAGCATACTATATACTATACATATTTTAGTATGGCGGTATTTAGACCGATGAGGTAGCAAACAATAAGGCGGCAGCGGGCGGTCATTATTTCCGTTCAATTATAATACTTTTTTTATTTCAAAAAGGTTGCAAGTTAAGTGAAAAATTTTTTGACCTGCCCAAAATGCCGAATGAAAAAGACCGTGCGATTCCTTTTAAAATTATTCTCTGATTATATGTATGCCGCGGCTTTAAACCCGGATTTGACGGCCTGGCCTATTGATTTCGGTTCGATGGCATCGCCGACCACATATACTTCAGTCTCCGGAGCACACCGGCGGAGATTATCCGCAATATCATAATTCGGTGTCATGCCAAGCGCCAGCAGGACGGTGTCGGCTTTCAGCGAAACCTTTCCACCGGTCAGCAGATTGCGGCAGACCGCGGCTTCGTCAGTCACTTCTTCCAGCTTATGGCCAGTATGAATCGGAATCTTCAGTTCAGCCAAGGCTTCGAGCAGTTCGTCCATTGCGCCGCCGGCGGTAGCTTTAAGACCGTCCATTGTCGGCTGCATTTCGACGATTTCGACTTCGTGACCTTCGCGTGCCTTCTGTATTGCGCATTCCACGCCGACGGCGCCGCCGCCTATAATAACAACCTTCCTGCCTACAGGCACTTTGCCAAGATCGGCGTCCGCAGCCCAGTGGACATGGGGCTTGTCTATCCCCGGCAGGCGGGGAATTATTGGTTTTGCTCCTACGGCGATTATCAGCGCGTCATACTTTTCCCTGTCAAGAAGTTCCTTAGTCGCTTCTGTGTTAAGAAGGACGCGGGCGGGAGCCTTTGCGCCTTGATGCTGAAGATATTTCAGGTAATCCTTCATGTCAAGCTTAAAGGAAGGAGCCGCGGCAGGGATGACATTGCCGCCAAGCTGGCCGGTTTTCTCATAAAGCGTAACATCATGGCCGCGGTCGATTAAAGTCAGCATTGCCTGGATACCGGCGGGGCCGCCGCCCACGACGGCGACACGCTTTCTGACTTCGGCTTTCGGAACCTTGGCGGCAGGGAATTCCACCTCCTCGCCAAGGTACGGGTTGACGGCGCAGTTGAGGACGGCGGGTATCAACAGGCGGGTTCCGCAGTATTGACAGCGAAGGCAGGGACGGTGATCGTCTTCATGGCCCAACGCGTATTTTCTGGGCATTTCAGGATCTGCCAGCAGCGGGCGGCACATGGCGACAAAATCGGCCTTTCCATTAGAGATAATGTCCTCGGCGTCTTTGATATTCATGATCGAACCGACGGTGCAGATGAGAAGGTCGGGAAAAATCTTTTTCAGCTTCTCCGCCCAGTGGACATTGTACATACGCGGCATCATCCAGTTCTGATACCAGTATTTCATATAACCCCACTCGCCGTGGATTCCGGCGGAAACGTGAAGGATATCGATCTTATCCTTGAACATATCGATGTATCGGACCGTATCCTCAAAATGCATGCCGTCAGGGTGAATTTCGTCGGCAGACACGCGGAATTCAATGACGAAATCTTCTCCGCAAAGCTCGCGGACGCGGTCAAGCACCTCAATTGTAAAGCGTGTTCTGTTCTCAAGCGAACCGCCGTATTCGTCGGTACGGAAATTGTACATGGGGCTTGAAAACTGAGAAATCAGGTTGCCGTGACCGCCGTGAATCATGCACATCTTAAAGCCGGCCTTTTTGCAGCGCAGGGCGGCCTGAGCGTATTTCTCGACGGTTTCCTTTATTTTTTCAACCGTCATTTCGATTGTGGGCACCGGCTCTTCTCCGACGGATTCAGCATAGGTTCGCTCCCTGGTGGAGATATAGGAGGAGGGGGCGTAAGCCGGTTTCCCGTTCCACTTACGCATGGAGTCCTTGCCGCCGTGGTTGATCTCAAGGGAGGGCTGACAGCCGTAGCCGCGGCACATCTCTACGAAGCGTGTAAGCGGCAGAATGCAGTCGTCGGAGCCTAAGTCAAGCTGGCGTTCCTCGTCCCTCGATTCGTTTATGTCCACGATGGAATTGCCTACATGGATAATACCCGCGCCACCCCTGGCAAAGGGCCTGAAGAAGTCCACAAACTCCTTTGTAACTTTTCCGTCAGGGCTTGCAAGGTTTGGCGACGGCGGCGCCATCTCGAGACGGTTTTTAAACTGCACGCCGCGAATGCGGAGCGGTTCGAAGATATGCGGATACGCTGAACCCATGATATCAATCCTTTCGATTTTTGGTATATATGTATTTTAAGTGTAATATAAAAGTTACCTATATATAGCATTTTATATAACGCCGGTGCATATGTCAATAGAATTGGCTTGTTTTTAATTGCCTAAAAGCATGGTGATTTGCTTAATGTATTTAAAAATATTAAAATATGTGTTACAATATATTCCGCGATACCGGTTCGTACTTGACGATGTTTTTGAGGTATAGGTATACATATGTATAAAACGACAAACGGCCTTGTGCTTCGTGAAACAAATTATAAGGAAGCGGATAAAATATTGACCGTCCTGACAGAATCGGACGGCAAAATTACTGTTTCGGCAAAGGGGACAAGGCGGAAGGGAAGCCGTATTGGAGCTGCCTCGCAGTTACTTGTCTATTCGGAGATGACGCTCTTTTACTATAACGGGCGCTGGTCGTTGAACGAGGCAAACACAAAGGAGCTTTTTCCGGGGATTCGCAACGATATTGAACTTCTCGCTCTCGGCTCTTACTTCGCCGAGCTTTTGGAAACAGTTACGGATGAGGATCAGCCAAACCCGCAGCTTTTGAGTCTTGGCCTAAACAGCCTTTATGCACTCAGCTCGGCGATACGGCAAAAGGAATTCATAAAGGCGGCGTTTGAAATGCGCCTTATGTGCCTTGCGGGCTTTGAGCCGCTGCTCGACGCATGCGCGGAATGCGGAAACGAGAGCTTTGATTCGACAAGGCTTGATCTGCACGGCGGAGCGATATACTGCGGGGCATGCACGGGGGCGGGCGGGATAACCATGCCGCTCTGCGAGGGATCTTTGGAAGCGCTAAGATATATTACAAGTGCGGAGGCCAAAAGACTTTTTTCGTTTACGCTGGGAAAGGACGCTCTAAAGCGCCTGTCGGATGTTACTGAGGCCTATGTGCTTGCCCAGCTTGAACGCGGCTTCAGGACTCTCGATTTCTACAAAAGCCTGACTACTTAGGAGACAAAGATGGGTTTTTACAAAAAATCATTAAACACATTGGAACTGCCGGCCGTTCTGGAGCTTTTGGCCGGACAGGCGACTAGCCAGAGCGCAAAGGAACGCGCGGCCGAACTTATTCCGTCGATGAATATGTATGAGATAAAGCAGAGACAGAGGGAAACCACCGACGCGAAGAACCTGATCGGAATCAACGGCAACCCGTCCTTTTACGGAGTTAAGGACGTGAGTGGTTCGCTCGCAAGGGCGGATGCGGGCGGCATGCTGAACACGAGGGAGCTTCTCGATATTGCCTCGGTGCTTCGTGCGGCCAGGACGGTAAAGGGATATTCCGCAGCTGAGGGCACTTCTCTGGCAGCCATGTTCGCCGCGCTTCGCGCCAACAAGTATCTTGAGGAAACCATAACGAATTCGATTTCCGGAGAGGACGAAATATCGGATGCCGCAAGTGCGGAGCTTGCGTCCATCCGGCGGCATATGCGCGCTGCGGGAGCCAGGGTAAAGGATGCCCTTCAGAAAATAATAACATCTCCGACATATTCAAAAGCCCTTCAGGAGCCTATTATAACGATGCGCTCCGACAGATACGTCGTACCGGTCAAGGCCGAATATAAAGGCAGTATTCCGGGACTTGTCCACGATGTTTCGGCGAGCGGCGCCACGCTTTTTATCGAGCCGATTCAGGTTGTGGAGGCAAACAACGAGATAAGGGAGCTTCAGGCAAAGGAAAAAAAGGAAATAGAGCGTATCCTTATGATGCTCTCGGCCGAGGCCGCGGCGCATAAGGACGATATTATATCCGACTTCAGCCTTCTGGTTGAACTCGACCTGATTTTCGCAAGGGCGAAGCTTTCTTACAGTCTTAACTGCTCGGAGCCCGAAATTACGGAGGGAAACGCGCTGACGCTCAAAAAAGCGCGGCATCCGCTGCTGCCTCAGAAAACGGCGGTTCCCGTCGATATTGCCGTCGGCGGGGAGTACGATACGCTTGTAATAACAGGCCCGAATACCGGCGGAAAAACGGTAAGCCTTAAAACCCTTGGTATTCTGAGCCTTATGGCGCAGTGCGGACTTCATATACCCGCGAGCGACGGCAGCAAGGTGCCGGTTTTTGAAACAATTATGGCCGATATCGGCGACGAACAAAGCATAGAGCAGTCGCTTTCGACCTTCTCGTCGCACATGACAAATATTGTTCAGATTTTAAGGGAGGTCGGCGAAAACTCGCTGCTGCTGTTCGATGAGCTGGGAGCCGGAACGGATCCCGTGGAGGGAGCCGCACTGGCAATAGCTATAATTGAGTATGCCAGAAAGCGAGGCGCGGTGATCGCCGCGACAACGCATTACTCGGAGCTTAAGATTTACGCGACCTCGACGCCGGGAGTAATGAACGCTTCCTGCGAATTCGACGTCGAGACGCTCCGCCCGACATACAGGCTGCTTATGGGCGTTCCGGGAAAATCCAACGCCTTTGCGATTTCTGAGAGGCTTGGCTTGCCTAAGGACGTTATCACCGACGCCCAAAGCCGCATCGACAAGAGCAGCGCCGACTTCGAGAGGGTTCTGACGCAGCTCGAAACGCGCCGCCAGCAGATGGAAAAGGAGCAGACGGAAATCAGAAAGCTGCTTCTGAAAGCTGAGGAGGACGAAAAGAGAGCCGCGGAATACCGCAAAATCATAGAGCAGGAAAAGGAAAAAGCGGCAAAAATCGCAAGACGCGAGGCCGACCGGATACTCGAGGAGGCAAGACGCGCTGCCGACGAGGTTTTCGAGGAGCTTAAGGAGCTGAGAAAGCAGAGCGCAAAATCTGACAACTGGCAGGAGGTAAACGTTGCCGGTTCGGAGCTGAGGCGGAAAATAAACCTGGCGCAGGAAAAGGTAGGAGAGCGGCAGGAAAGTATTGCCCCGCAGCCGTCTTCAAGGCCAGTAAAGGCCGGAGATATCGTTGAAATAGTCGCGATAGGCACGAGGGCCGAGGTTATCGACGTTTCACCGGACAGACTGCTTACGCTCAAAGCGGGGATAATGAAGATAACCGCCAAAGAGGAAGAGGTAAGGCTGCTTGAGGGGCAGACTGTTTCGGGCGCAAAGAAGGTAATGGCAAAATCCGAGGCAAAGCTTAGGAACGATACCGCAAGGCCGGAGGTGGACGTCAGGGGAATGACGAGCGACGAGGCGGTAAGTGTGGTGGAGATGTTCATAGACTCCGCGGCGCTTTCAAAGCTTACAAGCGTTCGGATAATACACGGCAAAGGTACGGGTGCGCTCCGTACCGCAATACAGAACAGCCTTAAGCGCAATAAGCTTGTTAAATCATTCAGGCTCGGCGTATATGGGGAGGGGGAAAACGGGGTTACCATCGCCGAGCTGAAATAGGACTAAGGAACTCAGATTGGCCTTTGGCGCAAGGCGCGTCGCGCTTTACTGACAAGTCAATTATTTGCCTGCCTGCATAACACAAATGCCGGCAGGCTTTTTTGCGGGCGGGGCGGCAAAGAAGTCGGCAGAACAGATCTAACGCCCAAAGAAGCTCGCGCGCAGCTCAGGAGAAAAAGCGGGGTTATGTGATAAAAATTGCATTTCAGTAGTAATTAATTTAGCCCTCGTATATTTCCCTTGCTCCGCTGATTGCTTCCCCGACTGTATTTTCGATGCAACCGATCGCCGCCGGCATATCCCGCTCCTCGATGGCCCTTAACAGCCTTTCCGCAGCTGAATAGACCGCTTCAAGACCGTATTTGCGGCCGTAGCGTTCCCAAAGGCTTAGAACTGGCGCCCGGAAGGAATAGTAAATTAGCGGAAGCAGGGTGTTCCCGCTGATAAGAGCAAGCTCGTGATAAAACTCAAATGCGGCGGCGGCGGCATGAACTGCGTTTTCGCATTTCGAAAGCTCGGCCAAACGGCTTTTTAGGGTATTCAGCTCGCTTTCGGTGAGTTTGGTAATGACAAGCTGGGCCGCCAGGCGGTCTAGGACCATTTTTATTTCGAGTATCGAGCGTACCTCCTCTCGCCTGAGCTGTCCGCGATTGTAATTCATAATAGACAGCAGGGTTTCGACGGTGCCGTTTCGGCGGTAATCGGCGATAAATACTCCGACGCGGGGCTTTACTGTCAGAAAGCCTTTTCGCGCAAGTTCTGTTATTCCGCCGTTAACGACGGCACGGCTTACCTGCATCGACTCGGCCAGTTCACGCTCCGACGGCAGGCGAGAGCCTATGGGAAGCGCCCCGGATAAGATTTTGGCTTCAACTTCGCTTATAAAAAGCTCTTTAAGAGTCGGTGCGCTAAGCTTTGTAAATTCCATTTTTATCATTCCCTTTGAATTGATACTGGTATAACCACATACCAGTATCAATTATATAGATTTTTACAATAAAAATCAAGCTCATAAATTGTATCATGTTACAATTATATTCGTTTTTGATTGACACATTATGTAATATATGATAAATTTTTATTGATATAAAAATACTCGTTGTGGTATGACCAGATCGTGGAATAATAATCGCACATTGTAAGCGTGCCGCAAATAAAGGAAAGGCTGTATTGAAATGAGTTCTTTTAAGGTGCTGGAAATCAAGGAAAGCGTTTTCGCCGACAACGACCGCGAGGCAGAGCGGCTTCGAGAAGCATTGCGCCGCAATAAAGTCTTTTTGCTTAATCTGATGGCATCCCCCGGAGCGGGGAAAACCACGCTGCTAACCAGAACCATAGAGGCGTTAGGGAATGAAATGCGAATCGGCGTCATGGAGGCGGATATTGATTCGGACGTCGACGCGAAATCAATTGCAAAAACCGGCGCGAAGGTGATACAGCTGCATACGGGAGGCATGTGCCATCTTGATGCGGATATGACTAAGCAGGGATTAGAAGGCTTGGGAACTGACGATATGGATCTTGTCATTCTCGAAAATGTGGGCAATTTGGTTTGCCCGGCGGAGTTCGATACGGGCGCTTCCAAAAATGCGATGATTTTAAGCGTGCCTGAGGGGGACGATAAGCCCCTTAAGTATCCGCTGATGTTTTCGGTTTCGGATGTGTTGATAATTAATAAGATTGACGCTAGGGGACTTTTCGATTTCGATATGGAAGCCTGCGTTGAACGGGCAAGGAAAATCAATCCTGAAATTAAAATATTCCC
>JAJUHS010000132.1 GCA_029267755.1 Clostridiales bacterium | reverse complement strand
GGGCATTCAAGCTCATTTGGTACTGATGCGTATATGCGCATGGGCGCCGGCATGGATAAAAACATGCTGTGCCCGCTTGTTTTCAGTTTTTCTCCGACCTCGCGAGGCTTCCCCTCGCAGAGAAGGCTTCCCTCTTCCATTACGAAAACGCGGTCGCTCATGGGAAGCACCTCTTCGAGCCGGTGCTCCGTAATAATTACCGTTGTACCAAGCTCTCGGTTGATTTTTCCGACCGTTGCAAGAAAATCTGCAGCCGCAATGGGGTCGAGCTGGCTTGTCGGCTCGTCCAGAATAAGCACTGAGGGCTGCATTACCATTATAGAAGCAAGGTTTAAAAGCTGCTTCTGCCCTCCCGACAGCTCGGTGACGTTTTTATAAAACCAGGTCTGTATTCCGAAAAAGTTGGCCATTTCGGCTACGCGCGCCCTTATTGTCTGCGTATCCATACCGAGGCTTTCGAGCCCAAAGGCGAGCTCGTGCCATACCTTATCCGTGACTATCTGATTATCGGGGTTTTGCATTACGAAGCCTATGCGTGCGCTCTGCTCCTCAGCTCCAACCTCCTCAAGAGGCCTGCCCTCAAAGAGTATTTCTCCGCTAACCCTCCCATGCGGGGCAAGCACCGTTTTAAGCCTCCTCAGAAGTGTCGATTTCCCGCAGCCCGACGGGCCGGCAATCGCCGCAAACTCGCCCTGTCCTACGCTGAAGCTCAAATCTTTGAGCGCCACGTTGCCATCCGGATAAGCAAACGTCAGGCCGCGGATTTCAAAGCATTCCATTTCATATCCTCCCTGACATTCAAGATTACCGGCATGATGCAAAGTGCAAAATAGCAAAGAAAAATGCTAAAGGGGTAGACGCCGAAAACCACGCCCTTCATTGTGGGATAATATCTCCACCTGATACCGCCCAGGCACGCGCCGATGAAAATATACGTTCCGGTCAGGAAAAGGTAGATTATCGCCGCTTTATCCCTGCTGTCAAAGCGGTAAATCGAAAACGCCGTGCGTCCGGGCAGTCCATAGCCCCTGCTTTTCATGCTGTCCGCGGTTTCTATCGAGTTCTCGAGCGCCCAGGTAACCATAATCGACAAAATCGTTATTCCGTTTTTCATCCGTCTGATGATCCCTCCGTTGGAAACATCTCTTCCGACACACCGCTGGGCATTTGAAACGACCTTAATCTGAGCCTTGAACTTTGGCACAAGCCGCAGGGACATAGAAAGGATAAGCGACATTGCTGGAATGATGCGCCCGAAAAGATATACAAATTTGTCCGATGTCATTACGGCGCTGTAGCAGGAAAACCAAGATATCGCTGTTACAAGCATTGCCGCAACCGCTATACCGTAAATTATAGATTCCAGAGTAAGCGGGTTTCCGCTTGGGAGATACTCTAGTATGGTCGCTCCCTGGTGGCTGAAAGCAGGATTCATAAGAGCTGATACAATGAAAAGCGGAAGCATATACAAAAGATTGAACCTGACGGCCCTTTTCCCGTTAAGATAGACGGAATAGGAAATTGAGCAGACAAGCGATATCAAAAGGCAAAAAGGGTGCGTAAAAGTCATTGAGAAGGCAATAACCAGCCCAAAATAGAGGAAATTTATAACAGGGTGGTAGCTTGAAAACGTGTCTCTGTTTGCCATGTTCACCTCACGACCCAACCGCATAATAGCCGCCTACGTCTCTGCCCAGATCGCAGGTATATACCCACTCGACGGCGTCGCCGTCCTTAAGCTGATAGCGGCTGCAGCCGTAGTTTGGGAACCAGCCGTTGACCTTGTACATCCAGCCAGACAACTCCCCCGCGTCGAACTCGTAAAGGTTGTTGATTCCCTCGATATACGCCGAGTTATAGATTGGCGTATTCTCAAACTCCATATGTATTTTTGCCCGTTTCATTTCGCGCTGCAGCACATTGAACACGCTTTCCCCCTCATAAAACGTCACGGTTTTCGCGGCGAAGATTACTCCGTCCTTGGGAACCAGCTTCCATTTATCCTTCTTAAGGAGCTTCATGTTGTTAAGAATGGTATCGCATCTGACCGAAAGCGTGCATGTTAGCTTTTTCTCGGTTATTACCGCATTCTGCGGCTCAACCGGGAGCGGTTTCCCCTCCGGCACAGGGTCGGTAAGATACTTATCCTTGCCGGTTTCGGAATTTATCACCATGCCTTTGCTTTCCGAATACTCCTTTGACCCCGCGTATACTCCCTCAGAAGAGCCATCCGGCGCGGCCGCCGGTTTTGCCTCGGGAGATACTGCGGGGGAATTCTGTGAAGCTGTCGCAGCGGGAGATGTAATTGGAAACACGGCAGCAGACGGCGTCGGGGATGTCGCCGGCGACTGTTCCGAAGCCTCAGGGCCGACCGTTGACACCGTAACTGCCGTTCCGGGATTTTTTGAATAATTGCCGCCCCAGATATAGGCTCCGGTAAGAATAACTGCAGCCAATATCGCCAATACGATTTTTGTCTTGTATTTGCTCCAGAACTTCACTTTATATCACCACCCGTAAGCAGATTTGCCTTGCCTAGCATATTGAACAGCATCTGCGCAATCTCGCCGCGCTTTATCGCGAGCGAAGGCCGAATTTCAAGCCCGGCCTGATCTAAAATCCCAGAATTATAGCAAAAGGCCATGGCTTCCCTTGCCCATTCCGGAACCTGCAAATAATCGTCGAACTGCGCGAGAGTGTCTCGAATCGACGAAGTATCCATTACTGTATTAATTCCGCAAAGCTTTGCCGATCTCGAAACCATGACTGCCGCCTCAGCCCGGGTTATCGTACCCTCGGGCTCAAATATATTCGGAGATGTGCCGTTGACGATTCCATAGCTATTGGCGGTATCTATATAGGAAGCGTACCAGCTCGAATCCGCCACGTCGGAAAAGACTCCGCTTGCCTTCGGCTTAAGGCCGAGAGACTTAACCACAATAGCCGCAAACTCAGCTCTCGTCATCGTATTGTCAGGTCTGAAGCTTCCGTCCTCATAGCCGCCGATTATCCCTCGCCTTGCAAGCAATAATACGGCCTCCCCGTTGATGTGCGCGCTTTCATTCGGAATATCTACAAAGCTCCTGTCGGGATAGACTATATCCTTTGCGGTTACATCCGGGTTTTTCCCCTCAAGTCCTTCGCCCTGCTTAGGGCCGGCGCTTCCGCCGGTAATGGAAATCGCGTCGCTCATACGGTACAGGCTCTTCTGTCCGCCGAGGCTGCGTCTGACCGATACAAGAGCGTAAAATGACTGCTCCGTGGCCATCTGATTTACGCCGCTGCCGTCGGCGGTATGCTTAAAGCCGCTGCCCTGCGTGTAATATGAAAGCAGGTTATCGATTAGAGAATATCCGTTCTTTACAAATCTCTCGTCATACGGAGATATGCCGAGCTCACCCAGCGCTACGATTATCTGGGCAACGCTCTCGGAATTGCTGGTTCCCCAGCTTGCGCAGCCCCCCTTGGCGTCCTGCATTTTGGAAAGGCATTCGATTGCCCTCTCGGTGGCAGTTTTTACATCGCCGCGATACTGGTACTTTGCAAGTGCCTGAAGTGCCATGCCGGTTATATCGGGATCAGCTTTCATATCCTCTGCAGATGCGGCGGAGGTGCCTCCGAAAAGCGAGAAGCCGCCGTTGGGAAGCTGGCACTCCAGGATTCTGTCCACATACATATCGCGGGTTGCCTGTGTCTTGGCTGTCGGATTTTTCGGCATTGGGTAGCTGCCGGCGTCGAGAGCGATAAGAGCCCAGATAGGCCCGTTAAGTCCCTGCCATATGGTTTTGTCATAATCTCCGAGAGGGGTCAAAAGATTGTAGCCCGCAACGTCCGCGGGATTTTTGCCTATCGCGGTAAGCGCCAGTATCACACGGGAATACTCGGTGTACTTTTTATCGTGCAATATACCCTTGCAGGCCTTTACATACTCTTCCACAGTCCTGTAATACTTCTGATAGTAGCTGGTGTCCACACTGTATCCCGAACGCGCTAACCCGACTATCGCCCACTCGCCTCCGATTGAACCGACCTCCGGCTTCTGAACGGTTTTCAGGATGTAAGCCGCCGTTTCGTTCAGCGCCTCATCTATTTTGCCGTCGTTCAACGCATATGAAAGGTTGAAAACGCTCAGCGTAAGGATGACCGCGATTACCGCGCAAATGCTTCTGCTGGCCCTTTTTTTCATCTTTCTCCCTCTTTTTCATTTCTTATTTAAATGAGCAATATTTTCTCTTGCTATCCTTCTGTTTTTCAGCCCTGCCCTTTCAAGCACCCGCGGCCAGGGCCCGAGACGCCATTTTAAATATGTAAACCCAACAACTTCCCGCTTTTTGGGAATATGCCCGAGTTCATCGGCACAGGCTCGCAAGTATTCAATCAGTTTCTGGTCGCTGTCTCCTTTGTGGCGCCGCATAAATTCGGCTTCCATTTTCCGCAGTTCTTCGTTTTCCGCGGAAAGCTGGTACAAATGAGCCTCATTCGGCTTTTCCATTTATGTTTACATCTCCTTTCAAGGCAAAATATAAAAGGTTCAGCGGATAAAAAATCCGCTGAACCTCCGTTTTTCGGTCAGTTCAACTTTTCTAAAAGGTTTTAATTTTTAATCAATCGTTTGCCAGCGCGTCGTTCTGAAGTTTAAGAAAACTCTCATGCTCCTCCCTGCTGCGAGACATGAACTCGTAAGTCAGAAAATCCGGGCCAATACGATCGATAAGTCCTCCAACGCTCTTTCCCGTAAATGGCCTGTGCGTATCTATGCTCAGTATATGGTGGTATGCCTGACAAAGCCTTTCGTAATATGTACCCTCAAGCTTCGGAGGATTTTGCATAAGCTCCCCGACATAAGCGCCGCTGAGGCTCTGATGCAGATGCACGCCTTTGATATATCCGCACAAGCCCCCATGAGCGTCCAGCACGGAGTGTATGTATTCCACG
>JAJUHS010000090.1 GCA_029267755.1 Clostridiales bacterium | reverse complement strand
TGTACTCCTCTTTCGGACATCGCCGGAAAAAGAGGAGCTTGTTTTCAGGGTATTCACCGATAAGGCGGGTTATTTCGTATTTGGGCCGCTTGAAAGCGAAGTTCTTTATCTTATCAAAATTTATAAAAACAGCGTTAAACTACGTGAACTTGAAATACGCACAGACTAAAAAGCGCCGGGGATTCGCTTTCCCCGGCGCTTTAAATGTTCGATATCCGCTAGATAAACTACGCGCAGAACCTATGCTTCCCTATTTCAAGCAAGAGCGGCCTTGACCATATCCATGCGCTCGTAGCGGTATTCGGATTGAAGTAGTATATCGCGCCGCCGGAAGGATCCCAGCCGTTCAGGGCGTCGCGCGCCGCCCTGTATGCGCTGTCGGCTACCGGCTGATAAAACTCGCCGTCATCAAGGCATGTAAAAGCACCGTTTTGGTAGATAACTCCTGCCATTGTATTTGGGAAAGAGGGATGCTCCATTCGGTTCAAAACCACAGCGCCCACCGCCACCTGCCCTATATATGGCTCACCCCTCGACTCCGCCGAAATAAGGCGTGCAAGAAGGTTGATATCGTTGGCATAAGCGGAGGATGATGTCCCCCCCGCAGAAATGCCCATCGCCCCAAGTGTCTGCGGACCGCATATTCCGTCTACCGTCAGCCCGTTGACACTCTGAAAATATCTCACGGCGTCATATGTCTGATTTCCATATATGCCGTCGACGCTTCCTTTATAGTAACCCCAATTCTTCAGTTTGGTCTGTATCTCCCGTACGACGGAGCCGCTGGAGCCCCAGCTGTAAGTCTGTGCCCCGGCTTTTTTTGACATCTGCGCAATTGTTATAATAAAAATATTAACGGCAAATACAACAAACAGAGCCATAATAAGTTTTTTTCTGCTTTTCATAAGTAAACTCCTTCATATAACATAGGCTTGTACCCTATATTTTACGAAGGAGTTTATCCGCTTATGCTGTGAAAATTTTCTATTTTGCTCTTGTAGCGACTTCGACGGTGATTTTAGAGAGGAAGTCTTCAAAGGACATTGTACCGAGGTCGCCGGCGGAGCGAGAACGCACCGCCACCGCTCCTGATTCTGCCTCCTTGTCCCCTATTACGAGCATATAAGGGACCTTTTCAAGCTGGGCCTCGCGGATTTTATAGCCGATCTTCTCGTTGCGGAGGTCGGTTTCCACGCGGATGCCCGCGTCTTCAAGCTTTCTCGCCACATCTTTCGCATAATCCGCAGTACGATCCGTAATCGGCATGACGACTACCTGAGTCGGCATCATCCAGCACGGGAGAGCGCCCGCGTACTTTTCAAGGAGAAGCGCGAGTGTACGCTCATAGCAGCCGAGCGATGTCCTGTGTATGATATATGGCCTGCGCTTCTGGCCGTCGACGTCAACATACTCCATTCCGAACATCTCGGCGAGCATCTGGTCGATCTGGATTGTTACGAGAGTATCTTCCTTGCCGTGAACGTTTTTAATCTGGATGTCAAGCTTTGGGCCGTAGAAGGCAGCCTCGCCGACACCGACTTTGTACGGTATCTCCAGATGGTTCAGAATTTTTTCCATAACGCCCTGAGCCTCGGCCCATTGCTCAGGTGTTCCGATATATTTTTCCTTGTCCTCGGGATCCCACTGAGAGAAGCGGTAGCTTACGTCCTCGGCGAGACCGAGGGTTTCAAGCATATACTTCGCAAGCTCGAGGCAACCCTTAAATTCGTCCTCAAGCTGCTCAGGACGCAGGATAATGTGCCCTTCTGAAATCGTAAACTGGCGCACACGGATAAGGCCGTGCATTTCGCCGGAGTCCTCGTTTCTGAACAGCGTCGAGGTTTCGCCCAGCCTCATCGGCAGATCTCTGTAAGAGCGCATACGGTTTAGAAAAACCTGGTACTGGAATGGACAAGTCATAGGCCGAAGCGCAAAGACCTCCGCCTTTGGGTCGGATTCGTCGCCCATTACGAACATGCCTTCCTTGTAGTGATCCCAATGACCGGAGAGCTTGTATAGGTCGCTCTTTGCCATAAGCGGGGTCTTCGTGAGAAGGTATCCGCGCTTCTGCTCGGTATCCTCGACGAAGCGCTGAAGAATCTGCATTACTCTTGCGCCCTTTGGAAGCATAATAGGCAGACCCTGTCCTATAATATCTACGGTTGTGAAATACTCCATTTCGCGTCCAATTTTGTTGTGGTCGCGCTTTTTTGCCTCCTCAATAGCGGCTAGGTGTGCTTCAAGATCGGCATTTTTGGTAAATGCGGTGCCGTAAATACGCTGGAGCATCTTATTTTTTGAGTCACCTCGCCAGTAAGCGCCGGTGCAGGAAGTAAGCTTGAACGCTTTTACCTTTCCGGTCGACGAAACGTGGGGGCCGGCGCAGAGATCGACGAAGTCGCCCTGCCTGTAAAAGCTGAGTTCGGCGTCCTCGGGAAGATCCCTGATAAGCTCCACCTTATATGGCTCGTTTCTGCTCTCCATGAGGGCTATGGCTTCATGCCTCGAGAGCGTAAAGCGTTCAAGCTTTATATCCTCCTTGACAATCTTCTTCATCTCTGCTTCGATCTTTGAAAGCGCCTCAGGTGTAAAGGAGACATCACTGTCAAAGTCATAATAGAAACCGTCCTTTATAGCCGGGCCTATCGCAAGCTTTGCGTCGGGATAAAGGCGCTTTACCGCCTGCGCAAGGACATGCGAGGCCGTATGACGCAGCGTGTCCTTCCCTTCCTGGTCATCAAAGGTGTAAACTATAAGACTGTAATCCTCATTAATAGGAGTAGCCAGATCACAAACCTTTCCGTTAAGCCCCACCGCCATCGCTGCGCGGGCAAGGCCTTCTGATATGCCCTTTATTACTTCAAATGCGGGGGTGCTGCGCTCAACCTCTTTAAGCGAACCGTCTTTAAGCTTAACTTTTGCCATTTTCTTTTCCTCCTTAAACAACGGGGCAAAATAAAAATCACCCCTGAAAATATCAGGGGTGAGATAAATCCCATGGTTCCACCCTGCTTGCGGTGATAACACCGCCGCTCAAGTCCCGTATAACGCACGGCCTGCGTCCCGTCCTACTTGTAATAACTTTCAGAGGGCAGCTCCGGGACGGTCAGAAAAATCGCAGTATCCGAAAGCGCTTTCAGCCTTGACGCCTTCTCTCTGAGGACTGCCGAGATTTCAAATTCCCTTCATCGCCTGTTTAATAAATTGCTGTAGATTATATCACTGGTATTACGGCCTGTCAAGCCGTTACGAGGGTTGTACAGCCTTCTTATTTTACCAGTTGTCTTATCAGCATTACTGCACCAATTAAAACCGGCTGATGCAGCAGATAAATTATAAACGCTTTCTGCCCAACCTGCGTGAAAAAACTCGGCTTTGCATTGTAAAACCATTCAGGCAGGCGTCTTTCCTTTATAACGCCTCCAAGCCAGGTTCCAAGCAAAAAAACAAAAATCCAAGGAAATATCGGAAAATAGTCTGCGGAGAAAAACCTTTCGTTCCAAAGCCCTATCGCCCAGAGCCAGTTTGCCTGAACAGGATTCAACGCATTCAGTATAAAAGCTGATATTGCGGTCAGTATGCCGCAAAGTATCGGCATGGCAATTCCTTTGTACTCTTCCCATACCTTCTGAGTCAGTCCGTAGAAAACCATGCAAACTCCGAGAAAGTGAAGGATTCCGAACAGAACCGGGCTGCTGAAAGCTGCGGTTAAAAGCGATATCGCAATAGCCGCGGCGAGGACCTTAAATCCCCGCTTGACGTTGCTTCGGGAAAACCTTGACGAAACACCCGAAACCAGAATAAAAATACCCGCAACGATAGGTTCCAAAATAGCAAAAGCGGGATTAAAAAACAGCCACGCCGGGGCGTCAAGAAACATGACAATGTCGAAAAGAAAGTGGTGACAAATCATTAGGACTACGCAAAAACCTCGGACAGCGTCAATTAGCTTTATTCTCCCGGAGGACATCGTCAGTACCCCCTAAATTTTAATTATACATTAAATCTGAATAATACTATATCTCCGTCCTGCATCACATATTCCTTGCCTTCGCTTCGGATAAGTCCCTTTTCCCTCGCGGCAGCCATCGTGCCCTGAGCCTTCAGGTCCTCAAAGGCGACAACCTCGGCGCGGATAAAGCCCCTTTCAAAATCAGAGTGGATTTTGCCCGCCGCCTGCGGCGCTTTTGTTCCGCGCTTTATCGTCCACGCGCGCACCTCCTCCGGGCCGGCGGTCAGGTATGAAATAAGTCCGAGCAGGCTATAAGAACATTTTATGAGCCTGTTAAGGCCGGATTCCCTTAGTCCAAGCTCCTCAAGGAACATCTGCTTGTCATCCGGCGGAAGCTCCGCTATTTCCTGTTCTACCTTTGCGCAGATCGGCAGCACCTCGGCACCCTCCGATTCAGCAAGCGCCTTGACCTTTAAGTAATACGGATTATTGATGTAGTCCGTGAAGGCTTTCTCGTCCATGTTTGCGGCATATATCACAGGCTTCAGGCTTATAAGCTCAGACGTACCGATAAGCTCCTTTTCCTCCTCCGAGCAAGCAAAGCTCCTTGCTGGTTTGCCCTCGTTCAGATGGCTGAGCAAAGCCTCAAAGACCTCGGCTTCGCGCAGAAACTTTTTGTCGCCCTTGCCGGCCTTCTTTGCCTTGTCTATTCGTCGTTCCACCATTTCCATGTCTGACATAACAAGCTCAAGATTTATTATATCGATATCGCGTATAGGGTCTGTCGAACCCTCAACATGGATTACATTTTCGTCGTCGAAGCATCGCACGACATGAACAATTGCGTCTGTCATGCGGATATTTGACAGGAACTTGTTTCCTAACCCCTCACCCTTCGATGCGCCTTTAACAAGTCCCGCAATATCGACGAATTCTATTACGGCGGGCGTATACTTTTTTGGAGCGTACATTTCGGCCAGGAAGTCGAGCCTTTCGTCGGGCACCGTTACCACGCCGACGTTCGGGTCGATAGTGCAAAACGGATAATTCGCAGACTCCGCCCCTGCGTTTGTTATAGCGTTGAAAAGCGTGCTCTTTCCGACGTTGGGCAATCCCACAATGCCCAGCTTCATATTGGTTTTCCTCCTTCTGCAAATATAGGGGCGGGTGTTTTGTACCCGCCCAAAGCATTAGTCCTCTTTAGTTTCCTTATTTTCTTCCTCTGCGCCCTGAACCTCTGCGGCAGGAGCCTCAATTGCAGGTGCGGTATCACCCGGGAGCCTTCCGGTCTCGCAAAGAATTTCAAAGTCTTTTCCGTCCATAGTTTCGTTTTTAAGCAGATATTCAGCTGTAGCGACCAGCTTGTCGCGGTGCTCCATAAGAATGCGCTCGCACATTGCGCTCGCTTCATCAAATATTTTCTTAACCTCTTCGTCTATGTCGGCAGCAATCTTTTCACTGTATGCCTTAGTCTGAGTGAAATCACGTCCTATAAACACGGAGTGGTCGCTCGAATCAAACAGTATCGGCCCCAGCTTCTCGCTCATACCATACTTGGTCACCATGGACCTTGCAATATCGGTTGCCTGCTTGATATCGCCCGATGCGCCGGTTGAAATATCGTCAAGCATGAGCTTTTCCGCTATACGTCCGCCGAGTGCCGACACTATGCGTTCAAACATCTCGCTCTTAGATGTAAAAGTCTTATCCTCCTGGGGGCGGTAAATCGTCATCCCCCCGGCCATACCCCTTGGAATTATCGTTATATGATGCACCGGATCCACATGTGTGAGGTATTTGGATACAACCGCGTGACCGGCCTCGTGATATGCAGTAAGCCTGCGGTCCTTTTCGGATACGACTTTGCTCTTCTTCTCGGGTCCGGCAATTACCTTAAGCGTCGCCTTCTCGATATCGGGCATCGTTATAAATCTCCTCTTTGCGCGGGCGGCAAGAAGCGCCGCCTCGTTAAGAAGGTTTTCAAGATCCGCGCCGGTAAAGCCAGGTGTACCCCTCGCAACGCTGTTGAGATCTACATCCTCTGCAAGGGGTTTCCCCTTCGCATGAACTTTTAAAATAGCTTCCCTGCCCTTTATGTCGGGCATTCCAACATAAACCTGACGGTCAAAGCGTCCGGGACGAAGCAGAGCGCTGTCAAGTATGTCGGGTCTGTTTGTCGCAGCAATTATGATAATTCCCTGAGTGTTTCCGAAACCGTCCATCTCAACAAGGAGCTGGTTAAGGGTCTGCTCTCTTTCGTCATGGCCGCCGCCTAGGCCGGCGCCGCGCTGACGTCCGACAGCGTCTATTTCGTCTATAAAGATTATCGCCGGAGCCACCTTCTTTGCCTGGTCGAACAGGTCGCGCACGCGCGAAGCGCCTATACCGACATACAGCTCGACAAAGTCGGAACCGGAGATGGAAAGGAACTGCACCCCCGCCTCACCGGCAACAGCCTTGGCAAGCAAGGTCTTGCCCGTTCCCGGAGGACCTACAAGAAGCACGCCCTTGGGTATCCTCGCGCCGATTTCGGAGTATCTGCTCGGATCCCTCAGGTACTCGACGATTTCAATCAGCTCTTCCTTTTCTTCGTCGGCGCCAGCAACGTCGGCAAATGTTACCTTCTTCTTTTCATCTGAAGCGAGCTTGGTTCTGGCTTTGCCGAACTTTGCGATTCCCGCTCCGCCGCCGCCCTGCTTATTAATCATCGAATACCAGAACAGGGCAAAAACGCCGAGAATAATTATATACGGGACAAATGAAACCCACCACGGAGCCTTCCAGCCTACGTTGTAATCATAATTTTTTATTATACCGGCCTGATACTGTTCGTTTATAAGCTCATGGAAGTCCTCATAAAACACTCCGAAGTTGTATAGGTCGTATTTTATGGTGCTGTTGCCGTCTATAGGCTGTTTGAGAGTTATAATGAGCTTGTCACCTTCAACTACAAAGCTGTCTACCTTCTCCTGTTCGAAAAGATTCCTGATTTCAGAATATTTTAAAGACACTGAAGCATCCTGAGAAAGTAAAGTAAATAACGTAGCCATCAAAATGACAATAACGACAAGGTAAAACCCTATGTCTCTCAGTCTGGGTTTTTTGTTCAAAAAGTGTTCACATCCTTTTGGATTTATTTGGTATAAGCCTCAGGCTTTAAAACAGCGATATATGGCAGATTTCTGTACTTCTCAGAGAAATCCATCCCATATCCGACTATAAACTGATCAGGACAAATAATTCCCGAATAATCAGCTTTAACCGAAGTTTTTCTCCTGGCAGGCTTATCGAGCAGCGTACATATCTTAATTGAAGTGGGTTTTCTGACTTGCAGATAATTAATAAGATAGCTGAGTGTTAGCCCGCTGTCAAGTATGTCTTCAACTATTATAACATCCTTTCCCTCGATATCTCCGGAAAGGTCCTTATTTATCTTTACCGCTCCGGTCGTATTGGTATTGCTGCCGTAAGACGAAACCGACATGAAGTCAACAGAGCAATTAAGCTCAATCTTTCTTATAAGGTCCGCCATAAACATAAACGAACCCTTAAGTATGCCTATAAAAACAGGTTCCCTGTCCCTATAATCCTCGTTGATGCGGGTGGCCAGCGCCGAAACCGTATCCCGAATATATTCCTCGCTGTACAGAACTGATTCTATGTCTTCAGTAATTGCCGACATTATATGATTCTCCCCCAATTTTTTCTATTGTAACCGAGCTCAGCTTATCTCCGGGCGCCGGGACACATCTTAAATCTATCCCGTAGCCCATAACGGCTATTATCCCCTTTTCGTCGGCAAGCACAGGAATGCTCTCGCGCAGCCTAAGCGGTATTTTTTCATCAATAAACAGCTTTTTAAGGGATTTTGTGCCTTTTTTGCCCCCAAAAGCTATTTTATCACCGCTTTTGCGAGGCCTGATTGTTATTTTACCACATATAGATTCCGATTTGAACAAAAAAGTATTGAGCGAATTGTAAATTTTTTCTTTCGGAACGCCCGGCATATACAAAAAGCTGAGTCCCAGCTCATCTATCCGTACGTCTGTATAGGGTTTCAGTTCTATCGGAGAAAATGTCTTGGCTTCCGCAGGCAGGCGCGTAAAGAGTATATCACCGTATTCGCGTATTACCGTAAGTCCTCCCGCGAAGCTCCTTTGAGCGGAAGGATTATCCGACATTGCGAGCTCCCTTACCCCTTCTACAAGCGCCCGGGATGTGCCCGCGCCCAACTCGTCCGCAGCGCCCATTATAACTCTCGCCGACACCGGCTTTGGCAGCTTCCTTACGTCATCTACATGAAGTCTTATCCCGAAAGCTTCCCTGTCGGTGCTCCAGAGCACCCTGTTCGCTAGAAAGCTGAGATAGCTTTCGTCTTCGCTGAGAAGCTCCGTCATTTCGGAAACCGAACTAAGAAAATTAGGATTGAATTCCTTTAAAAGCGGTATCACGCTTAAGCGCAGCTTGTTTCTGGTATAAATCGTTTCCGCGTTTGTGGAGTCCTCTATATGAGGTATGCCGTTATCCGCAAGATATTCCATAACCTGCCCGCGCGTCATATAAAGTATGGGACGGATAATATTGCCGCGCACCGGCGGTATCCCGCAGATACCCCGGAGCCCCGCGCCCCTGATAAGGTTCATGAGAATAGTTTCCGCATTGTCGTCCGCCGTATGTGCCGTCGCTATTCTGTCCGCTCCTATTCTTTCCGCCGTACGGCGCAGAAAATCATAGCGCAGCTCGCGTGCGGCAGTTTCGATGCTCAGACCCTTTTTTTCGGCAAAGGCTTTGACATTGCCGGCTCCGAAAAAGAAGGCAATATCGCGGGAGGCACAGTAGGTCCTTACGAATTCCGCGTCCCTGTCGGATTCCGCGCCTCTTAATCCGTGGTCAAAG
>JAJUHS010000072.1 GCA_029267755.1 Clostridiales bacterium | reverse complement strand
TCGGTGGTGGCGTAAATGCGTTTTTTTGCGTTCTCCTTGCCGTACTTTTCCTCAAGCAGCTTCTTGAAAAGCCTGAAGGCCACAGCCGGCTCCGTCGTGGTGCCGGATTTCGATATGACGTTGATTGAAAAGTCGCGATCACGCACAAAGTCCAGCATACGGGAAAGATACTCTCCCGAAAGATTGTTTCCGGCGAATATTATGTTTGGCGTGTCCTTTTTAAGGAGGTTGTACTCTGGGCATTTAAGCAGCTCAATCGCGGCCCTCGCACCGAGATACGAGCCGCCGATTCCAATCACCACAAGCGTGTCGGAATCCATTTTTATCCGCTCGGCGGCCTTGATTATCCGCTCAAGCTCATCCGTATCCGGCGCCTCGGGCAGCTTTACCCAGCCGGTGAATTCCCCGCCGGCTCCGCTGCCGCTTTCAAGGAGCTCATGCGCCGACTTCGCCTCGGCCGCAAGCTCGAACAGTTCCTTTTCATCTATAAACGGCAAAACGCCGGAAATGTCGGTCTTTATCATATGCACTCTCCATCAGGATTTATTTATTTTCCGCCTGCAAACGCATAAGCAAATAGCCATGTGAAACACATGGCTATTTTACCTCATTTTGTCTGCTTTTACAAGCGCCCGGTTGTCATAAGCTGAAAATATCTTGTAAATATCTGCCGCCAGTTCATTCTGGCCACCGATTCCGCCGCTACGAGGGGGTACTGGGCAATGACGGCGCCTTTTTGATTTTTTACAAAAAGCATTCCAATCTGCTGCCCTTTCGCTACCGGAGCTTTTACCGATTTTTCAAGCTCCACCGTTTTTGTCAAGCCTGTGGCCTCGGATTTTTTCATAAGCAGGTTGGTTTCTCCGTGAACCACCGGCTGCACATAGGCTGTCACACCAAGCTCCACGGGTACGGGAAGCGGGGCTTCGTCCGGCTTCGCATTCGCCAGAGTGTAGGTTGAAAAAGCGTAGCTTAGTAACGTTTTAGCAGTTTCAAAACGTATGTCGGAGGTTGCGGCGTGCATTACAACGGCAATATACTCCGCACCGTCACGCTCCGCTGTCGCCGACAGACAGTACATTGCCTCGTCTGTAAACCCGGTCTTAAGGCCCGTCGTTCCGCTGAAAAATCGCACCAGCCTGTTTGTATTAGTTATGCCGAACTGCCCGTTTCTGACCTTATCCATCCAGATCGTTGTATATTTTTTAATCATGTCGTGCTTAATAAGCTCCCTCGACATTAAGGCCACATCGTATGCTGAGGTGTAATGATCCTCCTTCACCGGAAGCCCGGTGCAGTTTGAGAAAACCGTGTCCTGCATTCCGAGCTCTTTTGCCCTCGCGTTCATTTGCGCTACGAAGGAAGACTCGCTGCCTGCAAGATATTCCGCAAGCGCCACAGCCGCGTCGTTCGCCGAGCAGACCACCACCGCTTTTAGCATTTCCTCAAGGCCCATGCTTTCGCCCTCGCTGAGGAAGATTTGCGAGCCGCCCATACCGGCTGCGTAGGTGCTTGCGGTAACCTTATCTTTAAGCGAAATTGTCCCCTTTTCGATGGCCTCCACTACAAGCAGAATCGTCATTATTTTGGTGATGCTCGCGGGGGCCAGCTTCTGGTGCGCATTGTGCTCATAGATTATCTTGCCCGTCGTTTTTTCAAGAAGGATCGCCGAAGGCACCGCAACCTTAATGTTATCCATTGTGACTATCGCCTGCTGCGCCGGTTCCCATGTCGGCTCCTCCTCCACAAAGGATTCGACCGCGAACGCCGAAGTGGAGAGCATAAGGCATGCAAGTATAAGAGCGATTATTTTTTTCATATACGCAACCATTCCTTTACGATAAGTTGTCTATTCAGATAATATGAGGCTCGGCCGCTTTATATAACAGTTTGACCCTTTGCGCTTGCGAAAAGTTTAATACCTTTTCAGATTTATCTTGAAATATTTTATATTTATGCTATAATTCCTCTTGCCTGCGGGTGTAGTTCAATGGCAGAACATCAGCTTCCCAAGCTGAATACGAGGGTTCGATTCCCTTCACCCGCTCCATTTTCGCGAATCCCGCAGTCGTTGAGATTGCGGGATTTGCCTCTTTACATACAGCCGGGTTTCGCATTTCATTTAGTTTTTTCCATACAAACAGAGAAGAAGTGCCTGCGTTTGCAGATCACTTCTTCTCTGTTTTTCGGGCCGTTTTCCTACAGCCCCTTTGCTTAATCAAAACATCCATGGAAAGATGATATGGGATGCCGCTCAAAAGCATTATTCAAGATTGAGTTTTTTTGTCAGCATGTACCTGGTTGCGGAATAGAATATTGCGAAAACCACAAGCTCTCCCAGAATGACGAGCCCCAATATAATATGGGCCGCTGCAATATTGTTAAGCTGTATCGGGTCAAACCTCATACATGCGCTGACTATTATCGCCCCGATTATCTGCGCAACTATTGTTATTACTATAAATGCCCCGAATGAGAACGCCTTCCTGTGCCTGTTTACAAGCATGCTCAGCGAAATGCAGCAATAAAGAACCATTATCGAGCAGAACAGCATGAGAGCCATTATAATTAAGAAATCAATAGTAAAGATCACATAGTTCCAGTCTGATACATGGAAGTGGCTCAAGAGGGAAGCTAAATCTTTAATGAACGCTTTATAATCCGAGGCCGAGGCCCCAATGATTATAATCGAAACCACAACAGCGATAAAGCTCGCTACGAACCAGATGGCCGCCGAAAACAGCTTGCTCAGTATAAGCTTGTCGGCGCTTACGGGAAGCGTAAAAGAAAGATAGCCCTCGTTCCCAAGCAGGTTTTTTCTGAATCTATTAAGCGTAAAAATAAAGGTCGCGACGCAGACTCCGCCAATCAGCATGCTGAAAACCGAGTTTCCGATTATAATAGGAACTGTAAGTCCGGTAAGCATAAGAACGCGGTTGACCGCCGACACGATGATAAGCGCCGCATAAAGGGGCAGGAACACCCTTCCGAGGGCCTTCATATCGTATTTGAACAACTTTCCTAGCATTTAAATACCTCCCTGAACAGGGCGTCAACCGATTTGCCCTTCTCCTCTCTGATTTCGTCCACCGACGATGTAAGAACCACCCTTCCTCCGGATATAAAAACCACATCGTCGAGTATCGACTCGATGTCCGAAATCAGATGCGTTGAAATTATAATTGTCGCTTCCGGATTGTAGTTCTTTATTATAGTGTTCAGAATGTAGTCCCTCGCCGCGGGATCAACGCCGCCGATAGGCTCGTCAAGCAGGTAGAGCTTTGCCTCCCTCGCCATGACGAGGATAAGCTGGACCTTCTCCTTCGTACCCTTCGACATGGTTTTTAGCCTGTCGTTTGGAGAAATCTTCAGGTTCGAAAGCATTTCAAGAGCCTTCTCCCTTTTGAAGTCTTTGTAAAAGTCTTCAAAAAACTTAATAAGCTCGGATACCGTCATCCAATCGTTCAAGTATGTTTGCTCCGGAAGATAGGAAATAATCTCCTTGGTTCCGACTCCGGGGGCCATTCCGTTTATAAGGATGCTCCCGGAACTAGGTGTAAGCAGTCCGTTGCAGAGCTTTAAAAGGGTGGTCTTTCCGCTGCCGTTTGAGCCGAGCAGCCCGACGATTTTTCCGTTTTCCACCGTAAGGTCAATATTATCCAGGGCTGTTTTAGCGCCGAATTTCTTCGTCAGCCCGGTGCACTGCAATAAAGGCATTATTTCATCTCCTCCGCCGCTTTTAGGATAAGCTCTATTGTCTCGATCTTTTTGTAACCCATGCTCTCCATTTTTTCGAAGAACCGCGCTATTTGCTCCATCGCAAGCTCTGTTTTTACCTCTTTGATCATTTTGATGTCCTCCGTCACAAATTTTCCGCTTGTGCGCTGGGTAAAGACCAGCCCCTCGCGTTCAAGCTCCGCCAACGCCTTTTGCAGGGTATTCGGATTAACCCCCGCTTCTGCCGAAAGATCCCGCACAGTGGGGAGCTGACTCCCCGGGGGATAAGTTCCGGCTACTATCAGAAGCTTAATCCGCTCCTCAAGCTGAACGTATATCGGCCTGTCGGACTGAAAATTCCAATCCATTAAATCACCGCCTGTGTTTTTGTATTATGTAAGTAATACAATAATACAAATTCGCCGAGTTGTCAATAGTGTTTTTAAAAATATTTAAACTATGATACAATTAACCGCATTGGCGCTACGACATATTTTGAGAAATTTTTTATAACAGGCGAACGGAATTGAGTCTCAGCTTCGTATTTATAGCAGGAGGGAGGAAATACATGAAACAGTCGTTTGGTACCGACGATGCCGTTTCAGCCGCGATTGAAAGGCACGCCGACATGGTGCGAAGAATCTGCTTCCTTTATTTGAAGGATTATTCGGACGTGGAGGATGTTTTTCAGGAGGTATTCCTTAAGTTCTTCCTTAATGCCGATACATTTGAGAGCCCCGAGCATGAAAAGGCTTGGCTCTGCCGTGTGACCTTCAACAAATGCAAGGATCTGTGCAGAAGCTTTTGGCGAAAAAAGGTTGTCAGTATAGAGGAAATGGATATACCTTACGAAAGCCCCGAGCAGGAGGAAATTGTCGAAGCGGTTCTTAGGCTTCCTTCGGAATTCAAGGATCTTATTTTTCTGCATTACTACGAGGGACGTCCGGTTCCCGAGATCGCGGAGATACTGCGAGAGAATGTCAATACGGTATATTCCCGGCTCAGGCGCGCCAAATCGCTTTTAAGGCACAGGTTAGGCGGCGATTTTTCATTATAACTTCAGATTATGGCGCACAAAGCAGCCTCTGCAGCGCCAGGAAAGGAGAATCCCATGAGTTCATTCTCAAATTACATGGATAAGATCAGCGCTTCAACCGAGCTAAAAGAGAAAACTGCAGAATATGTAAAAACCAATCTTGAAAACGGTAGAAATGTATTACATTTAAATCGTACAGAGGGAAAATTCTCTGTAAAAAAATTTGTTAGTATAGCGGCGTCGTTTATAATATGTGCAGCTATGGCCACAGGCGCATACGCTTACTACAAAACTCCCGTCAAATACATCAGCATTGACATAAATCCGAGCGTTGAGCTTGGAGTAAATGCCTTTGACACGGTTGTAAAGACGCTCAGCTACAATGAGGACGGCGCGGCACTTCTTGAAAACGTGGATGTCGATAATATGAAGGTCGAGGAAGCCGTGAGCACGATAATTCAGGAGGCGGCCGACCAGGGTTATATAGCCGAAGACGGTTCCACCGTTATTTCCGTCACCTCCGAATCCAACAACGATAACACTGCCGAAAATCTTCAGGAGGCTGCGGAAGAAGGAGTACAGACCGCGCTTAAGGCTAAGAATATCATGGCCGTCGTCTACGCGAACTGTTCCAGTTTAGAGTTAAGGAATCAGGCAAAAGAGCTTGGCATCTCGCCTGGAAAATATAAAATGATCAATATCCTTACTACCCTTGACTCCACCATATCACCGGAAGATTACAAGGGCGCAAGGATGACCGACATCTTCCTTAAGGCTGACGAGCTGATGAAAGCCAACCCTGATGCAGCCGCCGAAAAGCTTGACCTGAAAGGGATCAAGGCTGCAGCTGAAGAAGCAAAATCCGCTAAAGGCAACGCTGAAAAAAACACAAACGGCGAAGCCAACCAAGGGGAGGAAACCAAGGTTCAGGTACAGAACCAATATAGCGGAAGCAAGGTGCCTGAAAAGGAAACAGAAATGAACGGCAGCGGCAGCAACAACGGCAATGGCAGTAACAACGGCAACGGTCAGGTCTCCAAAAAGGGCGGCACCGCCACAGAGCCGTCTGCCACATACGAGCCTGCTAAAACCGCCGCACCCTCAGAAACCATAAAACCAGATACCGCCCCGGAACCCACAGCCGCCCCAGAACCCTCGGCCACAACAAAATCTTCGTCTGCCGCAGGCAACGGCAATTCAAAAAATGAAAATGGCAACAACGGTAACAACTCGACCGATTCCGGAAGCTCATCAAAAGGAAAAGGCTCAAAATCGGCCGGATAATGTTATAACCTTCAAAATCTTCCCACAAGATTTTACCAGAAAACAGGGCCTGAAAGATATCTTTCAGGCCCTGTTTTCCATATTCCATCAGGTTGTTGCATTTGGCTGATAAGCCCGGAGCGTCTCTGCAAAAAACTTTATCTCCGATTTTGTGTACGGCACCTTTGCAACCCTATCCTCGTCCTGAGGCAAAAATCTTTCGGGCTTGCGGTAAGGATTCAGGACATACCGCGGCAATACCGGAAGCTCCTTTGCCATGCGGATAAGGTCATCCGCGTCAAGCTGGGGTATTACTGTGGTTCTTGCCTCGAACTCCGCGCCGCTGTTTGAAAGAATGCATATCGTTTTCAGAACATCGCCGGAGTCCGCAGCACCTCCGCAGATCTCCTTGTATCTATCTGCCGGCGCCTTGTAATCTACCGCAAAGTAATCGCATATGCCCTCTTTTAAAATCCGCTCAACAATTTCCGGAGACGAGCCGTTGGTGTCAAGCTTTACCTTGTAGCCCAGTTCCTTTATACTCTTCATATACGGAATGAGGTCCGGCTGCAAGCTCGGCTCGCCGCCGCTTATTACGACTCCGTCGAGTTTGCCGACCCTTTTTTTAAGAAAATTCGCGATGTACTCCGGACTGATGGTATCTTCGGACCCGTCGATAAGCTGCCTGTTGTGACAGTAGAAGCAATCGAAATTGCAGCCCGGCACAAAAAGCACGCAGGCGATCTGGCCCGGAAAATCGACGAAAGAGCTTTTTGCCATACCGGATACCGTCATCCTCAATTACCCCTTAAAGCACATACTTTTTGCGGAGCATGTATTCTTCACGCTTGCCGGTATTGAAGTTCTGCACCGGTCTCAGGTAACCGACGACTCGGCTCCAAACCTCTGCGGGCTTGCCGCATTGGGGGCAGTTATAGTGCTCGCCCGAAATGTAGCCGTGGTCGTTGCAGACCGAGAAGGTTGGGGTGAGGGATATGTACGGAAGCTTGTAATTCGTAAAAGCCTTCCTAATTAAGTTCTTTGCGGCGTTAATGTCCTTGATTTCCTCTCCGAGATAGAGGTGCAGAACTGTACCGCCGGTATACAGCGACTGCAGATCGTCCTGAAGATCAAGAGTCTCAAAAATATCGTCTGTGAAGCCAACGGGAAGCTGCGAGGAATTGGTGTAGTACGGCACCTTATCGCCCGCGGTGATGATGTCGGGATAGCGCTCCTTATCACGTTTTGCGAGACGGTAGCTGGTCCCCTCGGCCGGCGTCGCTTCGAGGTTGTAATAGTGTCCGGTCTCGTCTTGTATTTCCTTGATAACGTCACGCATGTACTTAAGGGTTCTTATGGCAAGCTGCTGGCCTTCGGGCGTCGTCAGGTCCTTGTCCGCGCCCAGAAGGTTCTGGCAAGCCTCGTTCATGCCCACAAGCCCTATGGTGTTGAAATGGTTGTACCAGTAGCAGCCTGTTCTCTTCTTGACGTCCTTGAGGAAGTTCGCGGAATATGGGTAAAGCCCCTTGGCCGTTTGCTCCTCTATGACCTTGCGCTTGATTTCGAGGCTGTTTTTGGCGATATACATCTGCTGCCAGAGCCTTGTTAAAAACTCCGATTCGGTCTTTGAGATGTATGCGAGCCTCGGAAGATTGATTGTTACTACGCCGATAGAGCCGGTGAGCGGGTTTGAGCCGAAGAGGCCGCCGCCCCTTTTGCGAAGCTCCTTTGTGTCAAGCCTTAAGCGGCAGCACATTGAAAGCGCGTCTTCGGGAGAAAGATCCGAGTTTACATAGTTTGAAAAATAGGGTATTCCGTACTTGCAGGTTATCTCCATGAACTTCTCTATTACCGGGCTGTTCCAGTCGAAGTCCTTGGTGACGTTTATCGTGGGTATCGGGAACGTAAACACTCTTCCCTTCGAGTCGCCCTCCATCATGACGTCGCAGAACGCCATATTGAACATGTCCATTTCCTTCTGAAAGTCGGAATACTTCTCGGGCATTATCTTACCGCCCAGAATGACATGCTCGTCCTTGAGAGTGCGGGGTACGATTATATCGAAGGTCAGGTTCGAAAACGGGCACTGGAAACCCACTCTCGTCGGAACGTTAAGATTGAATATAAACTCCTGCAGAGCCTGTTTTACGGTTCGGTAATCAAGGTTATCGTATCTGATAAAGGGGGCGCAGTAGGTGTCAAACGACGACCACGCCTGCGCTCCTGCGCTCTCGCCCTGAGTCGTGAACGTGGAGTTGACTATCTGTCCGAGAAACGAGCGCAGATGCTTCGGCGGCTTTGACTCCACCTTTCCCGGCACTCCGCCGAAGCCGTTCATAAGAAGCTGCCTCAGATCCCAGCCGGCGCAGTACGGTCCGAAAAAGCCGAGGTCGTGGATATGGATCTCGCCCGACATGTGGGCGTTTCTGACATCCTCCGGATATACCTCGTGCAGCCAGTAGTTCTTGGTAAACGCCTCGCGGATATAATTGTTGAGCCCGTTTATGGACTTCTGCGTATTGGCGTTTTCGTTTATCTGCCAGTCCTGATCGTTCAGGTAATCGGTGAACATATTTATCGTCGCGCCGATAAGAGCGTTCGATTCGCGCGCGGAACGCCTTTTTTCACGGTAGAGTATGAAAGCCTTAGCGGTTTTTGCATGTCCGTTTTCAATAAGAACCTTTTCGACTATATCCTGTATCCCCTCAACCTCAGCAGTTCCGTCGGGATAGAGCCGCTCCGCGAGCTTCACAACCTCGTCCGCGAGCTTCTCGGAAGTCGAAAAGTCGTTCCCGCCCACCGCCGTTGCGGCCTTGAAAATCGCAAGCACGATTTTCTCCTTTTTAAACGGTACGCAGGAACGGTCTCTCTTTATTATCTTTGTCAACATTGCACCCAGCCTGCCTTATCTATAATAATCTAAAAAAACCACAATATATCCGATGCATTCATGTGGTAAGCACAAGATGTATTATAGTGCGTTTTAAATTCATTGTCAATAACATGCAAAAAAATTGACAATCGCCCAAATATGCATTACCATATATATCAATAATTGCCGAAAGGATATGGTAAAATGATTAATCATTCACAAAAAGCTGTCCAGCTTTTTGACCAAGGCTATAACTGTGCGCAGTCCGTCTTCGCTGCTTTCTGCGAGGAGCTGGGCATAGACTTACAAACCGGTTTGAAGCTGTCCTCTTCCTTTGGCGGCGGCATGGGCGGTCTTCATGAGGTCTGCGGAGCGGTTACCGCTATGTTTGCGATAGCGGGATTAGATCGCGGAAATGTCATTCCCGGAGATATGGACGCAAAAGAGGCTCAAAGAGCTATGATTCAGATGTTAGCTTCCAAGTTCAAATCCGAGAACGGTTCGATTATTTGCAGAGATCTTCTTGCAAATGTGTCCCCGGAAAACGATGAAGAAAAGCATCGCCTTTGTTCAGGTCTTGTAAGCTGTGCGGCGAAGCTTACTGAGGAACTGATTTCAAAATAGTCGGCAAAAATGTGTAATTTATTTAGAGGTGGCCTTTGTGGTAAAGGCTGCCTCTATTTACTTTATCGCATTAACTAGATATAATGTCCGCATTGCGCAACAAAAAGACCAAAAAGGAGCGTTTATATGAGAAAATTTAATTCAATACATCTTGTTAAAGGCGAAGACCTTAACCACCACGGTACGCTTTTTGCCGCGAGGACGGCGGCATGGTTCGTGGAATCCGCTTTTTCAGCCGCCGCAGCGGAACACGGAGATTCTAGTACCGTGCTCTGCCGGAATATCCACGGTATGATGTTCTCCATTCCCGTTCAGAAAGGCGACATCATCTGCTTTTCAAGTCGTATCGCGAGGGCCGGCAGGACAAGCGTTACAGTTAACATAAGGGTTTTTTCCGAGCTCACCGGCACAGAGCAGGTAAACGGTTTCATCACCTTTGTAACCGTGGATAAAAGTACCGGAAAGCCCGCCCCGCACAACATCGTTCTCGACGAGCCCGAAGATGAGTACGAGCTTTTGATGCGCGAGCGTGCGAACAAACTTTTTGAAAAATAAACTGCTGAGGGAGTTTTTTGACAGGCTGAAAAGCCGTTCACTTTTGTCATTTTAGACATAAAAACTTTTAAGATTTTGTGTTTATTATGGAATAGGCTGAATTATAGTTTTATTAAGT
Organism: Clostridiales bacterium; assembly: GCA_029267755.1. GTDB lineage: Bacteria > Bacillota > Clostridia > Oscillospirales > Oscillospiraceae > DUPK01. Next base: position 117 of record JAJUHS010000072.1, on the reverse strand, counting down.
TTTTAAGTTGATTATTGCAAGATTTGCGTGGTATACTTTCATTGTAATTGTCTCGAAGGGGGTGTCCCGCGTGCTTTTTGATACAGTTTTTCGTACCAAATCATGCTTGGGGTGTTG
>JAJUHS010000010.1 GCA_029267755.1 Clostridiales bacterium | reverse complement strand
TAATGATGAAGCAGACTAACACAATTAAAACTTGGAGAGTGCAATATGGATAAGCTGATAATGGAAGTATTTGTGGACATTGATGAAAGAATGCAGCTGAACGGGCCTGCCGGAACGATAAACATGATAACATTTAAAGGTACTGTTTCTGGCGAAATATTTAACGGCAAGATTCTTCCGGGCGGCGTGGATACTCAGCTCATAGACGTGAACGGCATTAAGCATATGTCCGCAAGGTATATGATGGAGGGCTTCGACCATACGGGAGAAAAGTGCAGAATATATATCGAGAATAACGGCTTTTTCCACATCGACGCTCCAAAGCCGTTCAAAACGATACCGACATTTTACACGGACAGCAAGGCACTCGCTCCATATCTGCACAGCAATAAATTCCGCGGCGAAGGAAACCGCGACGAAAACGGGCTTGTAATCAGATTCTTTGAAACAAATGCGGAGTAAAGTGACCGTATGTGTTTAAACATAAAAGCTGCTTAGCTATAAGCCTTGGCTAAGCAGCTTGAGTTCTTTATAATCGATTCGGGGTTTATAATGAGTAATTTTTATTTAATGGCCAGCATTCAGGCAAGCTTATTCTTGTTTTTACTTACAGGTTATCTTATTCGTAGGCTTAAGCTGATTTCTTCTAAGACGGTTAAGGAACTCACGGATATCATCATGCTTGTCCTTCTGCCCTGTATGATCTTCGATTCCTTCAATCAGGACTTGGCACTACAGCAGATACTTTCGGCTTCCGTTATGCTGTTTGTATCCACGGCTGTCTGCGTTTTTTCTTATATTCTTGGTAAGATTATATTTAAAATGTATCCCGCTTCCAAAAGGAAAATACTTCAGTACGGCACACTGATACCAAATTCGGTTTTTGCAGGGCTGCCTGTAATTAAGAGCGCTTTCGGGGACGCAGGAGTCTTGCTTGCAACAATTTTTACCGTGCCAAACCGCTTTTTTATGTGGAGCGCAGGCATTTCACTCTTCACTGACACTGACATGAAAACGAAGATAAAAAGCGTTCTTCTCAACCCGTGTATCATTGCGCTCTTCCTCGGGACTGCGCGAATGCTGCTGAAAATAGATCTGCCGCAATTCTTTGATTCATCGCTTGAAAGAATAGGTGAGTGCTCAATGCCTTTGTCGCTTATTATTGTGGGGACGATTCTTGCCGATATAGACTTAAAATCGATATTTTGCCTTGACAGCTTCTATGCTTCTGCTGTAAGACTTGTTATTTTACCAGCGGTTGTGTTTGCCGCTTTAAAGCTTATCGGGTTTGACAGGATGAGAATGGCAACGGCAGTTATCCTGACGGGAATGCCTGTGGGCTCCTCGACAGCGGTGCTTGCGCTAAAGTATGATGCCGATGCGGAGCTTGCTTCGAAAAATGTTTGTTTGTCTACTATTTTGAGCCTTTTTACTATTCCTGTATTTTCGATATTTCTATAACTTGATGAGTATTCCTTTTAATGGTATTCTAATGGTAGCCAATTCGAAAGGCATGGTCAATATATGAAGAAGAATGAAATAATTGCTATTTATGGTGAAAACCCTCTTGAAATGACAAAGAAGCTTATGGCGGTGGCAGAGGTGGAGAAGCTTATCGGTGGCAAAAACAAGCATATTGGTATTAAGCCCAATCTTGTTTTGGCCAGCCCTGCGTCCGGAGGTGCGACGACGCATCCGGAAATTGCCGCAGGAATCATCGAATATTTACGGGATAACGGCTTTTCCGACATTGTTATCCTCGAGGGCTCATGGGTGGGCGACCGCACTCAGGAGGCTTTTCGCGTCTGCGGCTATACAGAGCTTGCAAAAAAGTACGGAGTGAGGCTTATTGACCTTCAGAAGGATACATTTAAACAATACGACTGCAAGGGCGTTCCAATCGGCATCTGCGACGAAGCAATGAGGGTGGAATTCATGTTCAATCTCCCGGTTCTTAAGGGGCATTGCCAGACGCTTGTGACGGGCGCTCTCAAAAACGGAAAGGGGCTTATTCCAAACTCTGAAAAGCGAAGATTCCACTCAATGGGGCTGCATAAGCCGATAGCGCATCTTAATACGAGGCTCCGCAACGACTTTATTATCGTAGACGGTATCTGCGGAGACCTTGACTTCGAGGAGGGCGGAAATCCGGTCGTGATGAACAGAATGTTCGCGGCTCTCGATCCTGTACTTTGCGACTCGTACATCTGCGAACTCATGGGCTACTCTCCCAAAGAGGTTCCATATATAACGATGGCGGCCGAATTGGGTGTCGGAAGCTTATATGGCTCCGACAGCGTTGCAAGCGAGCTTAACCGTCCTGAGGGGATCGTCAAAAGCATCAGGTCGGGCAGGAAGGTAGAAAGGCTCGTAAAGCATACTGACGCGCGGAGTGCCTGCAGCGCCTGCTACGGCAGCCTTATTCACGCACTTGCCAGGCTTGAAAACATGGGGGAACTAGAAAATATCAAAATCCCAATCTGCATAGGACAGGGATTTCGAGAAAAGACCGGGGAAATTGGAGTCGGCAATTGTACCTGCGGTTTCCGCCGCTCACTCAAGGGCTGCCCGCCATCAGCAAAGGATATGTTGGATTTTATAATCGGCGAAACGGGAAAGCGGCAATAACGATAACGATATACCTATGTCGTTTAATGTTGCTTTCGCCTGTGGGGTAATCATTGAAAAACGCTGACTTAAGTATCTGAGGGCCGCCCCCAGCTCACCGTCGGGACCGCCGTACTGAGTAATAATAAGTTTTGCCATTCTAGGGTCAGGCTTTTTGATTTTCACGGGGTATTCAAGCTTCTTATCAAACATCCACATTTAATTTGCGTCTCCCTTCAGCTTGAAATTGTATTCTTTCTGCCAGGGCCAAGGGTTGTCTATCCACTGCCATGGCTGCCGGCTGGTGGAATTATTGGCGAGCAGCATTCCGTATAACCTGTTATATTCCTCGCGCAGCTCTTTTACCTGAGTAACGCAGTAGTTGTACATCGCGATTGCATCGTTGTCGTTCGGGTGCGTGTTCAGATATAGATTCATATCGATTAAATAAAAATCCAAAGCGGAGATTTTTTGAAGCAGTTCGTCCCTAGTCATCGTCATAAACCCCCGTCTTTCTTTTTTCCCATCCGTAGGCGTCGTACAAGGGCGGGAACGCTGTGCCTCTCACCAGCGCTCCCAGCGGCGTGAAAGTGTTGCAGAGCCGTTGAAAGGGCACATATGCTCGCGCAAGCTCCACGTTGTTTATATAGGTTTCCTGAGGTATGCATTTGCTTTGCGATACTTCAGGATTGTTTATAGCCATGTGATGTACTCCTTTATTCGTTATTTGGTTAGCATTATATTATATGATACTTTTTTTTAATGTTTCGGTTTGCGCAACAGGAGAGCGTAAACCGTTTTAAAAGGGAAAACATCCCATACAAGCTTATTCAAATAGTGAGAGCAGCTCCGGGCAAAAATATAGCCGGGAGGGCCGAATATGGATATGGATTTTGATGCGGTTTATTTTGAACCCGAGGCGCTTAACTATAGACTCGGAAAAATTCTGCATAACAAATATGCGGCGTTGCCTTGGATAAAAATCAAGTCGCATAACTGCATTCCGGAGCTTAGCTCCGCGGGAAACAAGGAATTCGCAAGGCTTAAGCGGCATCTTATCATCGGCGTTAGGAAAACGCATAAATATACGGAGAACCACAAGGTTTCCGACTGGCTGGTTCCTTACACATCATCCGGCTGCCGGGCAATGTGCCTTTACTGCTATCTCGTATGCAGCTACAACAAATGCTCCTATCTGCGCCTGTTCGTAAATCGGGAGCAGATGATGGGAAACCTGCTTAAAGCGGACGCTGCAGCCCCGACTCCGCAGACCTTCGAGATAGGGAGCAACAGCGACCTTGTGCTTGAAAACACCATAACAGGAAATCTTGAATGGACAATTGAGCGCTTTGCGCGCGAGGGAAGGGGCTATCTTACATTTCCTACAAAGTTTGACATGGTGGAGCCGCTGCTTGACATTAACCACGGCGGCAAGACAATATTCCGAATGAGCTTCAACCCCTCGGAAATCATACGCCGTGTGGAGTTGGGGACTTCGCCTCTTGACGGGCGTATTCGCGCCCTTAACAGTATTGCAGAGGCGGGCTATCCTGTGGGGATGCTGATTGCGCCGGTTATCCTGCTGCCGGGCTGGAAGGAGATGTACGCAGGGCTGATCGAGCGGCTTGCGGACACGCTGTGCGACAGGGTAAAAAACCGCGGCTTCATTGAAATTATCCTAATGACATACAGCTACGTTCAAAATGCAATCAACGCGGAGGCATTTCCGGGCGCCGCACCCATATTTGACAGGGAACAAATGACCGGACGCGGGCAGGGGAAGTACTGCTACCGCGCCGATCTGCGGGCCGAGGCCGAGGAGTTTTTACGAATGAAGCTTAGGCAAAATCTTGGAAACATGAAAATATTATACATTTGCTGAAAGCAATGCGTAATTTTAAGCTGGCTTGAATATGCAGAAAGCACAGAAAATACCGAAATATGTATTTCCCCTTTTCAAATTGCTAAGGACATGGTATTATAAAACAAAAATAAATTCATCGGTTAAACGGTTTAGCTGGTTAACATTGATGTTTCTGCATTAAAAGGGGTAAAAGTATGTCTTCGGAAACTGAACGCGGCATTTTAAAAACACTTAACGACTTAAATGAGAAAGTCGACATAATATATAAGCACCAGTGCCTGCTTGCCGATTATTCGGCGACTCCGCGCGACTATGGAACGGGTTATCTTATGACCGAGATAGAGGCGCACACCCTTGGGTTTATCGCAGATCAATACGGAATAACCGCGACCCAGCTTGCGCTTGAAACCAACCGTACAAAAGGAGCCGTTTCCCAGCTTATATCAAAGCTTGAGAGCAAGGGGCTCGTAAAACGCGTCAACGAGCCTGACAACAAGAGGATATACCGGATTTACCTTACGGAGGAGGGAAAGCGCGCCTGTGAGATTCACCGCGCATATGACCGCGCGAACATGCTGGATATGATCAATAAAATGCTGCTGGAATGCACACCGGAGGAAATAGAAAGCTTCTTTAAGGTGCTTAGTTGCAGGAACAGAATATTTGAGAAAAACTACGAGGAAAAACTGGGAAAAAAATAGCATGATTTTGCGGCTATATGCTTTTGCGTATGGCCGTTTTATTGTTTAGCAATTAAACCAATTGCGGATGCTCCTTATTGTGCAACTCAATGAATTGCACTGCAACTTATTGACTTTTTTATGGGCTAATGCTATATATAGTTTCAATAAAAGTTTTGCTGCTAAACTTTATTAAGAGAGACTTAGAGCATTTTGTGGACTGAGGCGCCATGTCCATAAAAAATTAAGATTATGAGGAGAGTTTGCCATGGACAACATAAAGTCCAAAAAGCAGTATGCGGAAACATACGGAGGCCTTTTCGGCGGTTTGCTTCCGCTGATCACCATGTTGGCCGCAATGATTGTTCTTGCGGCATTTGGAATGCGCTCGACGAAGAACTTCTGGAGCGCCGGATTCCTTGCGATTTTTGTGGGTTTTCTGGTCTATAAGGATAAAAGCCGCTTCCAGACTGCGGTAATCGACGGTATAAAGAACAATATTTTCGCATTTATGATAGCCTGCTTTATTTTTGCAGGTATACTGTCAAAAATTCTAGCCGCCTCGCATCTTGTCAACAGCCTTTTGTGGCTGCTGTCAAAAGTACATATGAGCCCCGGGCTTATGCCTCTTGTCTGCTTCTTTATCGCAGTAATACTCTCCACCGCGACCGGCAGCGCGGCCAGCTCGATGAATGCCACCGCCCCGATAATGATACCCCTTTGCGTGGCCATGGGCTGCAATGTAAACGTGGTTTGCGGAGCGATACTGTCCGGCGCCTGCTTCGGAGACAACCTGGCCCCTATTTCGGACACGACGATTGCATCCTCGCTTACTCAGGAGGCGAACGTAATCTATGTCGTCAAATCACGTCTTAAATATTCTCTTATTGCGGGTGCCGTTTCGGCTGTTGCCTTTGCTATCGTAGGTCTCAATACAACAAACGCGGCGGCAGCGAAAGGCATTGCCGTAGACGCGACATACGCTTCAAGCCTTGTGTTCCTGATAATTCCGGTTATTATAATCGTTCTGATGCTTAATAAGGCAAACCTTCTTACGGCGTTCCTTGTCAGTGAAGTTATTGGAATCATAATGCTGTTTGCTTTCGGCTTTATGGACTTCAAAACCCTTTTTGCCGCCAATGGCCTTATAGCCACAGGTATCGACGGAATGCTCAGTTCGATAATATTCATCCTGTTTATTTTTGTGGCGGTAAGTCTGATTACGGAGGCGGGAGTACTGGAAGCCCTGCTTGACAGGATGAAAAAATACGCAAGATCGGAAAAGTCTGCGGAGATCGCTTCCGGAGCGATGGTCAGCATAATTTCGATTGCGATAAGCAGCGGTACTACCGCCATTACCTGCTGCGGCCCGATTATACGCAGCCTGCTGCGGCCCTTCCATATTGACCGCAACCGCGCCGCAAACTTCCTTGACGGCCTTGGCTGCGGCGTCGGCTACCTCGTTCCGACGAACCCCGGTTGTCTTAACCTCGCGGCAATCGCTATCGCCGCCGGCGTGGTCGGGCAGGGTTACAATCCGATAGAGTTCGTGGTTTACAACTTCCATAGCATGGCGCTTGCGGTTGTGTTCTGGTTTGCCATCATTTCCGGCTGGGGACGCAAGAAGGAGACTCCCGAAATGCTTGCTGCCCAGGGTATAGTTGAAGCCGCGGCGGAATAATCCGGAATGAAATTGTGAAAATAAAAACACTCAAAGTCTGTGGCAGGCCGAATTGCATTCGGCCTGCACACATTAAATTAAAGATATGAGGAAATAAACATGAAAACCAAAATAGAAACAACTAAAGCTCCCGCTGCAATCGGTCCGTATTCTCAGGGGACTGCTGGGCAAAACCTTGTATTTGCTTCAGGCCAGCTGCCGATCGACCCTGCGACAGGCGTCATGCCGGAGGGCATAGAAAAGCAAACTGAGAGATCTCTTGAAAACCTGAAAAACGTGCTTGAAAGTGCGGGATCGGGTATGGATAAGGTTTATAAAACCACGGTATTTCTCAGCGATATGAACAACTTCGCCGCGATGAACAAAGTCTATGAATCGTTTTTCAGCGGAAGCATTTTTCCCGCCCGCTCGGCGGTCGAGGTTTCTCGCCTCCCCAAAGATGCGCTTGTTGAAATAGAGGCAATAGCTTGGCGCGGATAAATATAGTATAATATAGAAAACTGGAGAATCAGATGAAACAATACGATTTTGAAACAGTAATAAAACGGCGCGGCGTCGGCAGCGGCAAGTGGGACGAGATGGAGAAGTACCGGGTAGGGGAAGATATTATACCATTTTCGGTAGCGGATATGGAGCTGAAAAACGCTCCCGAGATAGTCGAGGGCCTTAAAACCTTCCTTGATAATTCGGTTCTGGGTTACGCCCAGCCGACAGAGGCATATAAAAACGCGGTGAAAAGCTGGATGCGGCGCCGCCATAATTGGGAAATCGATACAAATTGGATAAAGGATGCGCCCGGTGTAATCAACGCTTTTTTTACGGCCGTCAAGGCTTTTACAAAAGAGGGCGAAGGTGTAATGCTGATGACACCAGTCTATTATCCTATGTATTTTGCGATTTACAGAAACAACAGGGTGTTGGTGGACAATAGGCTGGTTATTAACGGAGACCGCTATGAGATCGACTTCGACGATTTTGAGAAGAAGGCGAAGGATCCGAATACGAAGCTGCTGATACTTTGCAGCCCGCACAATCCGACTGGACGCGTATGGACAAAGGAAGAACTTACGAGAATAGGGCGCATATGCGTTGACAATAACGTGCTCGTAGTATCGGACGAGATACATAACGATATTATAATGCCCGGATATACACATACGGTGTTTGCTTCAATTGACGAAAAGTTTGCGCAGAATTCGATAACCTGCACGGCGCCGAGCAAAACCTTCAATCTCGCGGGACTTCAGACGTCCAATATTATTATTCCGAACGAGAGGATTAGGGAGAGATACTGGCAGGAGGTTTGTACAACGGAGGGAAACCCGAAGTGCAATATTCTTGGGCTCGAGGGCTGCAGGCTAGCTTATGAACACTGCGAGGAATGGCTTGCTCAGACACTTGCGCTCATTGAAACGAACCGTAGGATAGTAGCCGATTTTATCGCAGAGGAATTTCCGCAAATAAAGGTCTTTAGGCTTGAAGGCACATACCTCCTTTGGATGGATTTCAGAGGCCTCGGAATCGAGGCTAAAGAGCTTGCGAGGATTCTGAAGGAAGAGGCAAACCTCTTCTTCGACGAAGGTTTTATTTTCGGCGAACAGGGCGCGGGTTTTGAACGCTGGAATCTTGCCTGTCCAACGAGATATATATATGAGGGGCTTGAACGCCTGAAAGGCACTTTGAATAAGCATCTTAAATAGATCGGAAATAAACTTAAATCAGGAGGGGCAAACAACATGTTCGGCGAAAAAGCAAAAGAGCAGTTCAACAAACTCGGTATGGAGTATCCGGCGGTAGCGCTTAAATTTCATGCTGTCAAGCCTCAAGATATTCCCCCTTACAAGGGAGAAAAGCTAGCGTTCTGCCAGTACCTGAAGTATGCCCAGGAAAACGCGGTTACCTTTTACATCACAAAGGAGGACGATGCCTGCTACGGCAAGATGCCTCTGGGCATGATTGAAAAGCCGCCTGTCACAGCTTCTGGCCAAGCGGGAGCCGATTTTGAGATCTACCGTACGCCGGTAGCCTGCCAACAGCTGTACCAGAAGCTGCCTGTGCTGGTTCCGGGAACGGTCAATTACGTTCAGTACGCGCAGGTGGGAATTTGCGATTTCGAGCCCGATCTCATAATTTGCGTTGCCGATTTTCCGCAAAGCGATATTTTAATGCGCGCGACGAGCTATATTTCGGGCGATTTGTGGGAATCGAAATCATCTCCTGTCATTAGTTGCGCATGGATGTATGCGTATCCTGTTATTTCGGGTAAGGTGAACCATATTACCACCGGTTTCTATCATGGGCTGAAAAGGAGAAAGGCCTATCCCGCAGGGCTTCGGATGATCGCGATACCGTTTCAGAAGATCGACGAGGTGGTAACCGCACTCGAAGAGATGCCATGGACGCCGATCGCGTTTCGTGAAGACGAGGAGAGCAAATCGGAGCTTAAAAGGCGTATGGATAACTGGCAGGCCATGGCGAAAGAGATGGGCTGCAAGGTCCATCTTCACTGAGTGGTATTATAAATGTAATAATGATATTAGATGAGAAACGGAGGCGGTTTCGCCTCCGTTTCAAACTGTCGATAAACCCGGTTCGTTTTGCGACCCGGGTTTATCTTTTTTCGATTTTGTAAAAAAACACAATGGACCATTGCCGATTTTGTTCAATATCAAAACAAAAACTAAAATTATGTGCAACAATAACTTTTTTGAGATAAATTTCGCAGATAAATTGTAAAAAACAATTATTTTTTGCTCAAAACAAGTTGGCATTTGCCAAAGACATAGAGCGTTCGCTTATTTTATAATTAATCCACAAAATCTTTAGCTTGTCGAATCGTTTTCTGTGTGAAGTTAGCTAAAGAAGGTAAAAGAGAAACTTGTAAGGTGGTGCTTTTAGAGTTATGGATCTTATGACACTGGCGATCATAGGGATAATTGCAATGGTTGTCCTGGTAATCCTGGGCATGAATTTGGGTGTCTCTATGTTCTTGGTAGGCCTGGTCGGATATGCAATTGCTTCCGGCAGCTTTAAAACGGCGTTGTATCTATTCCGAACCGTTCCGTTTACCACAGCCTCCAGTTACACGATGTGCGTCATTCCCCTGTTCATAATAATGGGCGAATTTGCGCTGCAATCCGGAATGAGCAAGGGCCTGTACGATACCTGCGAGAGATGGTTCGGAAAATTTCCGGGCGGTCTTTCTTTGGCAACGATAGTATCCTGCGGAGGCTTCGGAGCCATCTGCGGCTCAAGCTCGGCCGCGGTAGCCACGATGGGAAAGCTGGCTCTCCCAGAAATGCAGAGGTATAAGTACGACGACGGCTTCAGCGCCGCAACGGCAGCCGCGGGAGGCACTCTCAGCTGGCTGATACCCCCCAGCACCGGCTTTATTCTGTATGGACTTACCGCCTCGGTTTCGGTAGGACGCCTTTTTGCCGCGGGCATTGTTCCCGGTGTGCTTCTGATAGTCGCTTACATGGTTGCCTGTGCGATAGTCTGTAAACGCAATCCCTCTTTGGCGCCAAGGGGAGAATCCTATCCTTTGAAGGAAAAGCTTGCTTCCCTGAAAGGCCTTATCCCGATTATAGTTTTGTTCGGTGTTGTCATAGGAGGTATGTTCAGCGGCTTCTTCTCGTCAACCGAAGCGGCGGCCTGCGGCGCGTTCTTCGCTATAATATATACCTTGATATGCCGTAAACTCAGCTTTAAGGTATTTATTGACCGCATGAATTCCGTATTAAAGTCAACAATGATGATTTTCCAGATAATGATGGGCGCCTATGTCTTCGGATACTTCCTCACAATTACCCGCCTCCCCCAGAATCTGGCGGCCTCTATAGCGGGTATGGACGTCAACCGTTTTGTAATAATCGGCCTTATGTTTGTCCTTTATATCATAATCGGAATGTTTATGGATACGCTTTCCGCGGTTCTCATCACAATCCCCATATTCTATCCGATCGTTATGAAGCTCGGGTTCGATCCGGTCTGGTTCGGCGTTATCATAGTTCTCGTTATGGTTCTCGGAACGATATCTCCGCCGATCGGCATCAATCTCTTCATTGCGGCGGGTCTTGACAAAAGCATCTCCCTTGCCAGCATTTATAAAGCCAGCATACCTTATGTAATCGCTCTCATAGCCGTCACGATAATAGCCATCTTTGTTCCCCAGCTTTCGCTCTGGCTGCCCAATTTAATATATGGGGCCGCCTGATGCGTTTTTATAAGAATTTTTTGAAAAGGAGAAATAACATGAAAAAACAGTTCAAAGCCATATCGCTGCTTCTGGTAGTTGCCATCGCGCTATCTCTCCTGGCCGCCTGCGGCTCGGGAACGGGCCAAAGCGGCCCAAAGACTTCCTCTGCTTCCGACACAAAAGTTTATACATTTAAAATCGACTACCCCAACTCTGAGAATTCCGCGGTATATCCGGTTTTGGTAAAATGGGCCGAATACATCTCTGAGAAGAGCAACGGCCGCCTCAAGGCGACCATTTACGCAAACGGCGCGCTCGGCAAGCTCCCCGACTGCGTGAACAACTGCATCGGGGGCGTGACCGACGGCTTTTGGAGCGGCGTTACGATTTACCCCGGAGTGTTCCCGGCTACGGAGGTTTTCGGACTTCCCTATATGGGGGCAAATAACCAGGAGGTCGTTACGGCGGCAATGAACAAGATGCTTAAGGAAACCAACTATCTTACAAAGGAATGGTCCAACCTTAAGGTTATTGCTTTGCATTCCGCCACGGCAAGCCCGATACTCTTCTCGGCGCAAAAGCAGATAAAATCCGCCGCGGATATGGCGGGACTGAAACTCCGCATTTCCAATGCCTATACCACAACCTGGATGAAAAACCTTGGCGTAAATCCTGTCAGCGTCGGCATTAACGACGGCTATGAGTATATGGAAAAGAACATCATAGACGGCGGCCTTTTCTTCTTTGACCAGCTGCAGTCCTCCGCCCTCTATGAGCAGATAGACTACCTGCTCACAGCAAACGCAATTTATCCGCTTACCATGTTCTGTATGAACAAGGATGTATACAATAAGCTCCCAGATGACCTTAAGAAAATCATCGACGAAAGCGGAGACTGGTTCCTCAAGCAGGTCCCGGGCGTTCACAACGAGCAGGTCAAGAATATGCTTGCAAAGTGCCAGGAGCATAAGGTTACGGTAGCGGCTCCCGACAGCGCGTTTTCCGCCGAGCTTACCGCCGCAGCAAAACCCGCTTGGCAGCAGTGGATCGACACGATGAAAAGCAAGGGCTACGACGGCCAGGCCATCTTCGACACCGCCGTAAAATATATCAAGGAGTTTAACGAGGTATACAAAGGGTGACTATAAAAACAATGACATTAGGTGGTGTTACCTGTGAACAAAGTTAAAAAAGCCGAAAAGTATCTGGGGTATTTTGCCAGCGCCTTCGCTTATGTCAGCATAGCGGCTCTCACATATCTTATGATGGTCATTGTGGTAGACGTTTTCGGCCGAAAGTTTTTCAATTATTCCATCATAGGCTCCAGCGAATATGTAAGCCTGGCCGAGTCAATAGTAATTTTCTTCGCCCTTGCCTATACCCAGCATAAAAAGGGCCTTGTCCACATAGCATTTTTTATGAAGAAGCTCCCCGGACTGAGTCCCATGGTTCTGTGGACGCTCCACGAGTGGTGCGGAGCCTTCATTGTTGGGCTATTGACATACGCCTCATGGCTGCATTTTATCTTCACGCGTAAGGTCAATATGTCAACGACTGCCCTGCTAATCCCCTTTTATCCGTTTTATTTGCTCATGGCAGTAGGCTTTTTCGCTTATTTTATTGTGCAGTTATTCTGCGCTGTGAAAAGCACAATAGGTCTCTTCAATCCGGAGGTGCGCCGGGATGTAATGGACAACTGGCCGGCTTAACAGGATCTCACTCCTTCTTAACACGGCGGGGATGAACTGAAAATCAGCTCATCCCCGCCGTGTTTTTGGCTTTTATGGATCAGTATCGGGAAGATACTGATGCGTATAATTTTTTTCCTGCGTCATCCCGAAGCATCTCAGCATAAGGAAGGAAAGCATCAGATTAAGTCTTGTCATTTTATCTTCAAGACTGATATTAAGCATCTCCTCTATCCTGCTTATCCGGTATACGACATTATTTCTGTGCATATGCAATAAATCGGCTGTCTCTTTTGCGCGCCGCTCGTTCATCAGATAAGTATACAGCATTTTGAGATTGTTGGTGTTCTTTTCTATATCCGAATTGTATAGTTCGGCGAGTAATTTGCCGTATTTGCTGTTTTTCCACAGACGTCTGCTTTTCTCGCTTTTATCCAACAAACAGCTTGCATAATGCTCATTGAGAAATGCGATGTTGCTCCATGTGGGGGATTCGTCCGGAATTGCCTCCCTGCTCTGGCAGTAAAGCATGCTTTCGTTCAGCGCAGCTTCGGCCTGATTGTACGCTTGAGGCAGTTCCAGCAGGTCGTTAAACTTATCGCTGACGCCGCAAAATATATTATTTTCTCGGAAGTAGTTGTTCAGCTTTTTTTCGATTTCCTGCTGTTCTATATAAAACGATATGTCTTCGTGGTTCAGAAAAAGTATCAGGCGGCTGTTGAAGCATACGGTCCTTATGCGCGGAAACATCATGGAAATGTCTTGCGCTATACGGCCGGGAAATACGGACTTGCATCTGTCCTTTCCCGTCAGCAGCATAACAATATATTCGTCGCTCGGCTTAATGCCGACCATTCGAGCCCGTTCGTCAACCGATTCTTTATCAAGTCCTTTTTCCACCATCAAATCTACGATAAAGGAGTTGTAGATATGGTTGAACTCCTTTTCTTCCTGCCAGTTTCTATGTATGTAATATCCCAGTATTGTATTCAGGTGACCGAAGAGGTCAAGAAGGCCGTCTGTCATTTTGTAATGATTGCAGGTCATCACGACATGCGTAAAATAGGTGTCGTTAAATTTGAACACCTTGCTTATTATGGTATGTTTGGAAAAACTCTTTTCATTGCTGACGATAGGTCCGTCCGATTTCATCCATATGTTAAATCTCCCCAGTTCCTTAAACTTGTTAATGGTTTCGGTCGAGTGATATCCGTTTTTAATAAGAAACAGGGAAATCTCGTCGTCGGTAGGAATATTCTTGGTATAAGCAAGCAAAGAAAGGGCCGAATCGGATACGGATATAAAATTTCCTATAATGGGTTCGCTCAGGGTGATGATGTCCTGCATGCTTTTGTGGCTGATAATTGCCTCCTGCATGGTTTCATACCAGTTGTTCAGTTTTACAAATGTGTCCTGTATTTCGGAAAAAAGCTGTTCAAATTCCAGATTTTCATTTATTATTATCATTCCTCTGAGCTTTTCTTCCGTTTCGCTTTTGTCCCGAATACGGTCTCGAATACAAAACAAGCAGACATCGGGATTGCGGTCCGGAATTCTCATGGCATCCGACAATGTGCAAACATACAAACAATCCGGATCAATGTCTGCCGTTTTTTTCGGAAGGAGCAGCACTCTGCGGAAGTTTATTTTGGCGGGCAGTTCAACGTGCAATTCATGCTCGTAATGGCTTATGCTGTCAAGTATTATATTCAGAGATATCCGCATGTTTTGTACCTCGGACTACATTTTAGACTTTTTGTGTTTAATATTAACATCATCCATATTAATCCCAAAGTATGCTTTTTGCAATACAAACCTTGCTTTTTGTAAAACTTTCTAGTGCAATTTGACGTAAATTTTATATTTTTCACGCTTATGATATATAATTTGAGAAAAGTTTCGTTCAATTGCAAATCGAACGAAACTTTTCGGGGTTTTTTATCCGCTTTATAAAAGGATTTTGCTTGACATTGGAACAATACTATGGTTTAGGATTGAACTAGTGGGAATTACAGCTCCGGCTTTACGAGAGCGACGAGCATCTGACACGATACGTTGCCGTTGTTTATTATCGATTTCTTTGTATTCGGTCCGCAGTGGAAACTGTCCCCGGCGTACAGCGTGGTTTTTACCTCCTCGGGAGTGCCCACCTCGCATTCAAGGTACATCTGGCCTTCGATTATGTAGTATATCGATTCCAGCAGATTTGATCCGTAGCTGCAGCCGCCGCCGGGCAGGAAGTGGCTCAGGCCCATGGTTATGCTGCCGTTGTTTACATCCTGGGGGTTGTGCAGGCGGGTGGTTCGGACATCAAAGTGACCGGGTGCCTCATAGTTGTAGGCTTCGTTTCTCCTTGTTATCTTGTAGCTCATAAAAACACGTTCCTTTCATTTTTCTAAGGCGGCCAGCCGCCGGTTTTCGGGCTCATTTTACCACCGGACAAGGCAATGTCAAGCGTTTTTTGGTTGTTGCCGTGTTCTGGACAAATAATGAAACTAATGAAATACGAAAGTTTTTGGAGGTTTGAAAATGAAAAACATTTATCTTGTAAGCTGCTGCAGAACGGCCGTCGGTTCATTCGGCGGCACACTGAAGGATACACCCGCCGCTAAGCTCGGCGCTATAGTCGCCAAGGAAGCTCTGCGCCGCGCGAACCTCGCTCCAGAGAATGTGGACGAGGTAATGTTCGGCTGTGTGCTGACGGCAGGTCTCGGCCAGAACGTTGCCCGCCAGGTCGCCATAGGCGCGTCCATCCCGGTTGAAAAGCCGGCCTATACCGTCGGCATGGTCTGCGGCTCAGGCATGAAGAGTGTTATCGAAGCGGCCCGAGCAATCTCCTGCGGCGATGCCGACGTCGTCCTCGCCGGCGGTACAGAGAATATGTCTGCCGCACCATATGTGTCCGAAACCACCCGCTTCGGAGCGCGCATGGGAAATGCCACGATGGTCGATTCGATGGTTAACGACGCCCTTTGGGATGCCTATAACAACTATCACATGGGCATGACCGCCGAAAACGTCTGTGATAAATGGGGAATTACCCGCGAGGAGCTGGACGCCTTTGCCCTGCGCTCGCAGCAGCGCGCGGCGGCCGCGATAGCCGCAGGGAAATTTGAAGAGGAGATAGTTCCAGTTCCCGTCACTGTCAAAAAGCAGACCGTGGAATTCAAAGTCGACGAATTTCCACGCGCCACAAGCGCCGAAGCCCTTGCCTCCCTTAAACCCGCTTTCAAGAAGGACGGAGGACGCGTTACCGCCGGCAATGCGTCCGGCATCAACGACGGCGCCGCCGCTATACTTCTGGCTTCGGAGGATGCCGTAAAAAAGTTCGGGCTCAAGCCTCTTGCACGCCTTGTATCCTGGGGACACGGCGGCGTAGATCCCTCGATAATGGGTGTGGCCCCGATTTATGCCTCCCGTCAGGCTATGGAGCGCGCCAACCTTAAGGCGGAGGACATCGATCTTGTTGAGGCCAACGAAGCCTTTGCCGCTCAATCCATTGCCGTCTGCCGCGACCTCGGTCTTGACGCGTCGAAGGTCAACGTAAACGGCGGCGCAATCGCCATCGGTCATCCGGTCGGAGCTTCCGGAGCGCGTATTATTGTTACTCTTATACATGAGATGAAGAGACGTCCCGAAGCGAAGCTCGGCCTGTCTACACTCTGTATCGGCGGCGGAATGGCCGTAGCCACCATATGGGAGAAAGTATAGGCTCCCATTTTTGAGGCTGTCTTGGCATCGCGGCCGCCTCTTAAAAAGTTATTTTTACCTTAGATGCCCCCCCTATATTGAATATCAGTTAATTTAATTGATATTGTAAAACTCATACTCTCTAAACGAAGATGCCGAAGGCTTGCTCTCCTTCGGCATCTTCGTTTTTGACCTTTCATTCAGAGAGGGTTATGTCAGCCCAGAGAATTAACCATCATGGCCTTATACTGCTCCTGCGTCAGGTCACAGTGGTAAAAGAGCTTGTAGTATCTCTGAATTTCGGTATAGAGGTCGTAGGTCGCTTCCTTGGGATACAGGATCTTTGTAAGCCAAAGCATTCCCATATATCTCTGAACAGAGGGCGGGAAACCCATCCAGTTATGCATACCGTAGGGCACCTCGTAATATCTGCCGCTCGATATTGCCTTAAGCTTCTGCCATGAGGGATCCTTGGAAACCGTTTTGTATACACTGTCCGGAGCGAAAATAATTACCTCGGGATCCCATTTGAGAATTTGCTCCATATCGACCTCGTTGCCGGTACCCTTTGACGAGGGCGAGGCCACCACCGCCTTGTTGTCGGCGAGAAGATCTATGGCCTCCGAATGATATGATTTCTGGGCGATGACGTTTATGCCCTTATCTCCGAGGCAGTAAAGCACGCTTACCTTTTTGGCGGAGTTTGCTATTGCTGTCGTTTTGTTATAGATCTCGTCGCAGTAATCGCCGAGAACCTTTGCTTCGTTTTTTAGCCCCAAAAGCTCGCCGAGCATTTTATAGGTTTCTCCCATTTTTCCTATCGACGCCGAAATATGCACAAAGGGTATGCCCGTCTGCTTGGCGAGCGAATCCATATCCGCCGCGATGTTCCCCGTCGTATCTCCGATGTCGATTACCACCTGCGGTGCAGCAGCCAGCAGCGCCTCAAGGTTGATCTGGCCCTTACCACCGTAAAGCTGGCCCAAAACCGGCAGCTTAAGGTATTTTTCATTCAGAAAATTGGCGGCAGAGTCTGCAAACGGAGTGGCGACGCCGACCAGCATATCGGGCGCCAGTGCGAACACCACCGTTTGCGCTGAAGGCCCCGTAACAGCTATGCGCTTTATTTCGGCCGGCACATCAACCTCGCGCCCGGTTGAATCCTTAAATTTAATGGTTTTGCCCGGGGTCTGCTTCGCTTCCGATGCGGGGGACGCAGACGGGGCCGCCGTCGAAGCGGGTTTGGCGGTGCAGGCCGCTACGCTTAATGCAATCACTAGAGCCAATAATAATGCTAATAATCTCTTGCCCATTTTACATCATTTCCTCCTGTTTTTCGGTATGCAAATTCTTATTTTATCGTCGTCAAGGCTGCGTACATCAACCTCTACGCCGTAAAGCTCCCTCATAAGCTCCTCAGTCAGTATTTCGGAAGGCGCGCCCTCGGCTATTACTCTCCCGGATTTGACGGCGAGCACCCTGTCTGAATACATGAAGGCGTTTTCGGGGTCATGGGTGGATTGAATAACGGTATAGCCATTTCCGACAAGCTCTCTGATTTTGGAGAGAACCCTGATGCGGTTGCCGAAGTCCAGGCTCGCAGTAGGCTCGTCGAGTATAAGTATCCGAGCCTCCTGGGCAAGCGCCCTTGCCATCAGTACAAGCTGCTGTTCCCCGCCGCTGAGATGGTTGTAGCTTCGCTCCGCTAGCCCTGCTATGCCCATTTGTTCGAGTGCATTGTGCGTTCTGATTTTTTCTTTGTCACCCGGCGAGGCCATAGGCGACACCCTGTGAGCCGTACCCATAAGCACCATGTCAAAAACGCTGTAACTGAAGGCAGGATAATGAAGCTGGGGGATATACGCTGTTTTTCTGGCAAGCTTGCGCAGGGAAAGGGTTTTAATGTCCTGCCCGTCCGCAAGTATCCTGCCCGAATAACCTTCCAGCAGCCCCAGCATACATTTAAAGAGCGTAGATTTGCCCGCCCCGTTGCATCCAAGCACCGACAGCAGTTCTCCCTCCGAAGCGGTAAAGGAAATGCCTTTAAGGACCTCTTGCCGCCCGTAAGCGAACTTCAGATTTTCCACCGTAAGGCTCATATCCGGCCTCCTCTCCGAAGTATCAGATAAATAAAGAAAGGCGCGCCGATAAAGGCTGTAAGAATACCTATGGGTATTTCGGTCGAAAGAAGATTGCGGGAGATATTGTCGATAAGCAGCATAAAAAAAGCACCGCCAAGCATCGATGCAGGCATAAGGAATCGGTAGTCGTTTCCTGCAAGCCTGCGGCATATATGCGGCATAACAAGGCCCACCCAGCCGATCATGCCGCTGACGGAAACGCTTGCGGCCGTCAGGAGCGTGGCACAAAGAGCAGCCGCTGTCCGTAGCATATTTACATTCACTCCCATGCTTCGCGCCTCGTCATCGCCCAGCGACAGTATATTTATCCTCCATCTGAACGCGAAAAGGGGTATAAGGCCGATAGCCATGGGTATGGCGGCGAAGAGCAGCTCGCCCCGCTTTGCCCCTGAAAGGCTGCCCATAAGCCAGTAGGTAATGGCAGGTAGCTGATTTGAGGGATCCGCTACGAGTTTGACAAACGAGGTCGCCGCAGAGGCGATAGAGCTTACCATGATTCCCGCAAGTATAAGGTTGACTACCTTCTTACCCGGCGCCCGCTGGCCGATAAGCAGAACCAGCGCTACGGATACTATGCCTGACAGAAAGGCGGAGAGGGTAATAATAGCGCTGGAGGCCCCCAAAAGTATGGCAAGCGCCGCGCCAAAGGCGGCGCCGGACGAAGCCCCCAGCAAATCCGGAGATGCCATGGGGTTTTGAAAAACCCCCTGATAGGCCGCACCTGCCGCCGAAAGCGAGCAGCCGACAAGACAGGCGAGCAGTATGCGGGGCAGGCGTATATTGAATACAACCACTTCCATGGTTCCTGTCCAGAACGGCTCTATATATATTATCCTGGATAGCAGGATGCCGAAAAGCTGCCTGGGGCTGACGGAAAATCTGCCGAGACAAAACGAGCAGACCGCCGCCGCTGCCAGCATAAGCGCCAGCAGCCAAATTACCTTTGTCCCTGAAAAACGCTTTTTCATCCGCATCCTCCTTTCCAGCTTCCTGCTCCGCGTCTTAGCTTGATATTTTCAATCTCCCTTAAACATTCGCTGGCTATCCTATCCTCCGAAACCCCGAGCCCGGCCGCCAGCAAGCCGCGAAGATATCCGGCCATAGAAAGCTTGTAGCCTGTTTGCTCGGGATTATAGGTGAGAATATAGGCAAGCAGGGCGCCCGCGTCGCGGGCGCGGCTACCTTCGCCGCAGCACTCGAAATCAACGCCGATAAAGCGGCTCTTATCCGGCTGGTATATATAATTTCTAAGGTTCATGTCGTTAAGGCAAACGCCTTCTCCCGCCGCCGAATAGAAATCGCAGAGCCATTTTACGAGCATTCGGCAGGTATCCATGTCCGTTTCCCCGAATGTGTTTTGGGACAATTCCCTATTTTCAAAATACTCTAGCGCTGTGATTCCGGGAATATATTCCAGCTCGAGCGTATATTCGTCCAGCCTTTTCGCCGCCGACACCGGCAGCCCCGTAAATTTCAAGCGCCTTAGCATGGAAAGCTCCTTTTTTAGGCAGGTTTCCTCGTCGAATCTTTTGATTATAACAGGGGGCTCACGGCCCGTCATCAGCAGTACGCGGTTTCTCTTGCTTGAAAGCACCCTGCAGCCCGCCTCTCCGGTGTGGAGGGCCTGCGCGTCAAGCGGTGTGTTTATGTTTTTCAGCATATAAGCGTCGGTGCCTATATAAAGCTGTTTCGTTCTTATCTGGTCGATAAGCAGCATCATCTTGTTCTCCCCGGCTTCGAGGCACTTTTTCATCGGCTTAAGGCAGGTCTTCGAGTATATTCCACAAAGAGGATGTATCCCATCGTCCGATACGCAAACTAGAGCGTCGGCGTCTTCGTCCATTGAAGCGGCAAGCCGTCTCGCCAGCGAACGTCCGAAAAGCGGCAGATCGCAGGGGATCACCAGCAGCGCGTCGGATTTCGACGCCATAAGCGCCGAATAAATGCCTCCCATGGGGCCTTGCTCCTTATAAATATCCTTAACCTCGCAGGGACCGCTTGCTTCTCCTGCGACCGAAACCAAGAGCTCTTCAAAATCGCTCAACTCGCTTTTTATACATTCGAGAAAGGTTTTTCCTCCAAGTTTCAGCTCAGCCTTATCGCTGCCCATGCGGCTGCTTTTTCCGCCGCGCAGTATTACCGCGCCGATCTTCATATTCTCCCTCTCCATCCAAGATTAACACTATTATTTGCGCGGCCGACATGTTTTTCGCAACAAAAAACCGCGTGCACCGAAAGGAGCACACGGAAACAAACCGGACAACCGCAAATGGCTGTCAGGCCGCACATCTCCTTTTCAAACAGGGAAGGCTCCGCAGTTTCCCGCTGAACCCGGGCACGAAATCCGTGCCGGCTTAATGTCATACCCTAAAGGCTTCAGACATTTTCGCTCAGAGAATATTATTTATTTTGTTTCACCGGATAATAACCCAGCTTACGCATTATTTATTTTATATGCCTAAGCAAAAAACGTCAACTCAAATTATGTTGTAATCGGCATCAAAAACAGGTTGTTACGAAACGATTACAATCTATGGGTTGTAACCCTGATCGCAAAAAAGAAGTTTCCCAAATTATATGGATATATATTATAATTGTATTACTTTCTAAACTGGAAAGGTGTGGCTTATTATGCTCAGGGATCTTACGCTTGAAAAGCCCTCCAGGGCAGTGCTTACTTTTTCTTTGCCGCTCGTGCTCAGCACCGTTTTGCAGCAAATGTACAATATCGCAAACAGCATAATTGTCGGGCGCATGGTCGGCTCGGGGGCGCTGGCTTCCGTCGGAGCCGCCTATCCCATCACCCTTTTCTATATAGCCGTTGCAACGGGAGCCTCAATGGGCTCATCCGTAGTGATATCGCAGCTTTTCGGGGCCAAGAAGATGCGCGATATGAAAAGTGCAATTTTTACATCAATAATCTCTCTTTTTCTGCTCGGCTTCCTGCTCTCTCTCACCGGGATCTTCCTGAGCCGCCCGCTGATGCGCCTGATCAACGCTTCAGAGGCCATACTGGCAGCGTCCTCCTCCTACCTTGCGGTATATTCGGTTGGGGTATTGCCTATGTTCATTTATAATACCTCCAACGCAATCTTCGCGGGGCTAGGGGATTCGAAGCGTCCGCTCTATTTTCTGTTCATGTCGTCACTGCTAAACATTTTTCTTTGTATTTTTGCGGTGGGCCGTTTAAAGCTCGGTGTAGCAGGCGCCGCGTGGGCGACGACTGTTTCTCAGCTTTTTGCGGCGCTGCTTTCCACGCTCACCCTCATCCGACGCATACGCGCTATCAAAACGGAAGAACCCGCCGCAGTCTTCGACACGCGCATTTTCAAAGATATTTGCCGCATCGCGGTGCCGAGTATCTTTCAGCAGTCCTGCGTCGCGCTTGCTCACACGGTGGTGCAAAGCCTTGTCAATACGTTTTCAGACTCCGTTATCGCCGGCTATGAGGCGGCCGCAAAAATACATAATTTTGCCTATATGAGCATGAATACCATAGGCACCGCTTTTTCAAGCTTTACGGCGCAGAATTACGGTGCGGGGCGATCCGAGCGCATACGCGAGGGGTTCAGGGCCTTTTCGCTGTTCTGCCTGGGCATTGCCGTCTTCGTCGTTATGGTAATGCAGCTTTTTTCCCCGTTTTTGATAGGACTATTTACAAAGGGGGCGACAGACTCCGGGCTTATTGAGGTTGGAACGAATTTCCTGCGCATAATATCTCCGGATTACCTTTTGATATGCTTTATAATTACAAGCGGAGGGCTTCTAAGGGGACTAGGGCGAACGCGTGAATTCTTTTATGTAACCGTTCTGGATTTCGCCGTCCGCGTGACCATGTGCTTCGTTTTGACGAGGATGCTTCAAAGCTATACGGGCCTTTTCTGGTCCTGGTATTTTGGCTCCGCCATTGATCTGGCGGTATGCCTTATTCTGTACAGAAAGATCCGTACCGGGGGAGAACTCAGCGGCGTTCAGATGCCGCCGTTTAACCGCTGATTTTCAAACAGCCGCAAAAGGTCCTGCGCCGATGCATTTTTTTATATTGTTGTATATTGAAAGTGCGCTTCCATATTAGGGAGCGCACTTTCTGCATGCTTGCGTATTTTTCTCCCGAAGAAGGTGTGCATTACGAACTGATCCTTTGTTTCCGTTATGAGCATATAAAATAAACGAATTTTACAAATTTGGTTTTAAAAGCTAAGATAATTATAGTAACAATGCCGTTAATACCGTTTTTCAATAGGATAAATTCACAGTAAAAGACTTTATATTAGGAGAATAAAATTATGGCAAACAAGGTATACATCGAAGCTCAAAATACTTTGCCCGTATACGACGAATGCGACATCCTTGTCGTCGGAGGCGGCGCCGCCGGGCACTCCGCGGCAATTGCCGCAGCGCGTGCGGGTGCTAAAAACATCATTCTCATGGAGCGTTACGGCTACATGGGCGGAGATGTAACGGGAGGCTACGTCATCATGGTGCCGAAGCTTTCCTGGTACGGCAAGTCTTTCGTGCGAGGCATTCAGGAGGAATGGTTTACAAGGCTCAGTCCAATACCGAACGCCGTATTGGGACCAGACCTCAGCAAAATCGGCAAGGACGACGATTATGCGCTTATTGGCATCTGGTCACGCATCCACGGATGTGTGAGCGAGAGTGAACCGAAAAGGCTTGTGCGCGCCGTCTATTATGAGCCGAATCAACTGAAGATTGAAATGGACAAAATGCTTCTTGAGCATAGGGACGCCATACGCGTTCTTTGCCACAGCTGGGGTACAAAGCCGATTATGGAAGGGAACGAGGTGAAGGGCGTTATCTTCGAGAGCAAGGAGGGCCGCCAGGCCATCTTTGCCAAGACAGTTATCGACGCAACAGGCGACGGCGACATTTTCCGCCAAACCGGCGCCCCGTTTTCAACGCTTGCGGACGGCAAAACAAGGTCGAGCACCACAGCGCTAGTATGGCGTATAGGCGGAGTGAACTACGATCTCTTCTTCGAGTGGCAGAAAGCAAATCCGAAGGAGTTTGCGGCTCTGCGAGAAAACCTTGCCAAGGTTGCTGGCTTCACCTGTGCTCCGCTTCCCAGCGCCCAAAACGATATATGCTGGGTAAACAACTGGCATCCAAACCGCGACTGCGCCAAGATAAAGGATGCTACGGAAACCGAAATGAATACGCGCAATACCATGCGCGACGTGCTTAAGTATCTGCAGGAAGTATGCCCTTTGGCTTTCCGCAACTCGTTCATATATGATATAGCGCCGCAGCTCGGAACCCGCGGAAGCTGCCGCTTGAAGGGCGAGTACATAATGACGGCGAACGATTTTGCATTTGCTGCCAGACACGATGACGTTATCGCATGGCACTCAACCATATGCATGATAAACGACTGCGCGCCGGTTGAGATACCGTACCGCGCGCTGCTTCCGCAAAAGGTCGAGAACCTGCTTGCGCCGGGCCGCCATTTGTCTGCGGACAACGTGGCAATCGACTGGCTGAATCTGATTCCACAGTGCGTGGGAACCGGCCAGGCCGCCGGTGTCGCGGCAGCCGTTGCTTCAATGGACGGCGTTAATGTACGAAACGTGGATATCCGCAAGGTGCAGGAGATTTTGATAGATCAGGATGTGCCGCTGCCCCGCAACGAACGTGTCGACAAATCATATACGGAGGTATGCGAGGAATACGAGTACGGACTATACACCGAGCTCGCAAGAAAAGCAAAGGCCGATGCCACGGGACTTAAGGAATACCGTCAGTCCAGCATACCGGATCCTAATAAAGATGCGGCTCACTGAAATTAATATTCAAATAATGAGCGGAAGGATGCATAAAATTGAAACAAACACATCGCACGCTTTTTTGAGAAAGGAATGGTAAAGGCATGGATTTTGTCATGAATACGGACGGCGAATACGGCAAGTATATGGTTCAGGAGCTAAAAGCTCCAAGGTTTTCGCCGGGGTTTGAAGAATTCTACAATACATACGCCAAAAGGGTTCTATGGATCGACGACAACGTCGTTCCGGGCGCGTTTCAATTCAGCTCGTCGTGGTATATGAAAGCATCGGATGTGCGACCCTTATTAAAGCACGACGAGCATGTCCACGATTTTGACGAGCTTATCGGTTTCTTCGGATCAAATCAGGAGGATCCGTATGATCTGGGAGGAACGATAGAAATCGGCATAGGGGGCGAGATGCATCGCATTACGAAAAGCACGCTGATTTTTCTTCCCGCGGGGCTGAGGCATTTACCCCTTTCGATTCTAGAGATGCATCGTCCCATCTTTCATTTTTCCGTAGTAATGTCTCCGGTTTACAGCACTACTCATACAAATACCGGCGAAACCAGTATACTAAATCAGCCTAGAGAACAATAAAAAGTACATGAAGGGACAAAGATTATGCCTATGAATACGGACGGCAGGCACGGTAATCTGGTCATGCAGGATCTGATTTTGCCCGCCACGCATAAGACTCCCGCAGCTTTAGCCGCGTATGCGCGTTTCGGCCGGCGTTTGCATTGGGTGGATAGCAATAATATGCCAGGCTCGTTTCAAATGAATACATCCTGGTGGTACAAGGCAAACCGGGAGTTCGTACTTTCGAATCCGGGCAGCCCGGTTGGCAAACCGCATACTCACAATTACCCGGAAATACTGGGCTTTTACGGTTCCAACCCCGATGAACCCGATGATCTCGGCGGAGAGGTGGAGCTGTATTTGGACGGCGAACCGCAAATAATCACAAAAAGCTGCATGGTTTTTATACCGCAGGATATGCCCCACTGTCCCTTGCTGATTAACCGCGTCGATCGGCCGATATTTCATTTTTCGGTTGTTATGAACGGTGAATATACCTTTATTCAAGATAGGGAATGAGGCATCTTCATTAATGCCGGATACAGACATGGCGGCTGAGCAATATTTTAGCCAAAAAACGTATTGTCAAGTATAAGGAGTGATGTAAATGAAGATAATCCGCGGCATATCCAGATTTTTTACATGGCTGTGCATGGGATTCATAGCGGCTTTGATGCTTCTTATGGTTGCGGAGGTTCTGGACCGAACCATTTTCAACCGTTCAATTTTGGGCGCCACCGAATGGGCTCAGGTGCTGCTGCTGTGCAACATGACAGCTCTGAGTTCCTCAATCCTAAGCAATCGCCAGATAAAAGTGGATATGCTCACATCCAAGCTGAGCCCCAAAGCGCAGGTTATAATCGATACCGTGATGCTGACGCTGACATTTGTAACCATAGCTTTCATTTCATGGCAGCAGTTCAATTATGCTGTGAAAAGCCTCAAAAACCATGTATTTTATACCACCATAGGTCTTCCTCAGTGGCCCTTTATTGCGATGTTTTGCTTTGCTTACGCAGTCGGCGCGCTTACGACGCTTTCCCTTGTCGTGAGGAAGGTTGCCGCCATGGCCAGCGGCCAGTGGGAGCTCGAGGCAAAGCTGGAGGACAAGGACGAACTGTTTGTATTAGGCAAAAAGAAATATGCGGAACTTAAGGCCGCGGAAAAAGAAAAGACCTCCGCAGGTTACGAAAACGGAAAGGGGGGCGAAAAATGAGTCCGGAGCTTATCGGCCTTCTTGGCATAATTGTCCTGCTCGTTCTGATGGCGCTAAAAATGTGGGTGGGAGCCGCCATGTCTCTCGTGAGCATCATCGGCATAATAATTCTGCGAAATGTAAACGTAGCAATGACTGTGGCGGGCGCTTCCGGGTTTACAAACCTTAATACATATACATTTACCGTTATCCCGATGTTTACCTTTATGGGGCTGATAATTGCGGAAAGCTGCATGGGGCAGGACCTTTACAGCGCGGCGTATGCGTGGGTCGGCCGTTTCAGGGGCGGCCTAGCTTCGGCTACGATAGTTGCCTGCGGTGTCTTAGGCGCGATATGCGGTTCGACGCAGGTCGGGGTTCTGGTAATGTCCAGGGTGGCCATGCCCGAAATGACAAAAAACAAGTACGATGAATCGTTTGCGGCCGGCTGCGTGGCTGCGGGCGCCCCGCTAAGCATACTTATACCTCCCAGTATGGGATTTATAATGTACGGCATACTTACCGAAAATTCGATAGGCAAGCTTTTCCTCTCGGGTCTTGGCGTGGGCGTACTTCAGATGGTTCTATATATTATTGTTGTTTCAATTCTTTGCCGTATAAATCCTGAGCGCGGGCCGCGCGGGCCGAAGTTTGAGCTTAAATATATGCTCAAGACTCTGCTTAAAATTTTGCCAGTAATTCTCCTTATGGTTCTCGTGCTCGGAGGAATATACGGGGGCTTTTTTACCACCACCGAGGCGGGTGCCATAGGAGCGCTCGGAGCAATAATTATTTCTCTTGCGTTCCGCCAGCTGACTGTCGGAAAATTTATCAAAGCGCTAAAGGATACGGCAGTGCTCTGCGGAATGGTTTTCTTCCTGGTGGCCGCTACATATCTGTTTGTAACCTTTTTAAGCCTCAGTCGCGTCCCGATGTGGCTGTCGAAGCTTATTCTGAGCCTAGCGGTCCCAAAGTGGGTATTGGCTTTGGCGCTTATAGTTTTATACTTTATACTCGGCATGTTCCTGCCGGAGGTGCCGATGGTGGCGCTTACGATTCCCGTTTTTTACTCAGCGCTTACTAAAGTCGGATTCGACCCCATCTGGCTGGGGGCCTTTGTGGTGAAGCTTATGGCTGTCGGATCCATATCGCCTCCTGTCGGAATGACTGTGTTTACGATGGCCGGGGTCAGCGGAATAAAAGTGGAAAAAATTTTCAAGGGCGTTCTGCCGTTCCTTGCGGTCGATGCTCTGATACTGGTGCTTTTGATCATTTTTCCGCAAATTGCGACATATATCCCGAGCATGATGAAATAGCTGTTGAAAAAATATTAATTAGGGAGGAAAAACAATGAAAAAACTGCTGTCAATTGTACTTGCAACGGTAATGCTGATCTCGCTTTTCGGCGCCTGCGGAAGTCAGCCAACCACAAGCGCATCCCCGGCACAAAGCCCGCAGGGAAGTTCGCAGCCGTCGGGAGAATCCAAGGAGTTGGTCTACAACGGCCCCAAGATGGAACTTACAGTAAACTTCTCCTCAAACGAGGCGCAGGCGAAGGTTTTTATGGACGCCTTCAAACGGATAACTCAGCGCACAGGCGGAAAGGTTACATTTGTTCCGTATTACAGCAGCTCGCTTCTCGCGCCGACCGAGGTGCTTGACGGACTCGGATCGGGGCTATGCGACATTTCAGATGTCACTATGGCCAACTTCCCCGAGAGGTTTGTCTACACCCATCAGGTTACCGGATACCCCTTCCTTGGATTTACAAGCATCGCCATGGCCTCCGGGGTTATGAACAATGTTATATATGACAACAAGCTTATGATGAATGAGTTTAAGACCGCAAAAATTTATCCTCTGTTCTTCCTGGGAGTATGGGGCACGGCAATGGCATTTAAGAACAACGTTAAGATAACCACACCCGATTCGGTTAAAGGGCTTAAACTTGTTACCGACAACCGCGTTATGAGCAAGTTCCTTGCCGACAAGGGAGCGACTCCCGTCGCGCAGCCTCCCACGGAGTTTTACTCAAGCATGAGCAACGGCGTTGTCGACGGAGTAATAAACGGCATTCATGTGATAAATATTTTCGGAGCTCTTGCAATTTCCAAGTCGGTTTATGTGTTTGAGAGAAGCTTCTCAACAGGAACGAGAGCCATCTGCATAAATGATGCCAAATGGAATTCATTCGACAGCACTCTCAGGCAGATATTTACTGAAGAGATGCAGGGAGCGCAGCTTTGGAAAGATGCTGTGGAATACTGGACTATATCCGACAAGAGTCATTATGACGACGCCGCAAAGTGGAATATACCTGTAACAAAGATTACGGGCAGCGATATGCAGGCCTGGGTCGACGCTCTCAAGCCTTACGGTGACGAAACTCTGAAGCAGCTCAAAGACAAGGGTTATACCGAGGTAGACAATGTCCTTGAATTCTGGAAGAAATCCATCTCCGAATATAAGGGGAGGTACGGAATAAGCTGAAAATATATGCCGGGCAATTCGCTATTACGAATTGTCCGGCATATTGACATACTGCCTTTATTGTAGTATAACTGGTATTACCAGTTATACTACAAAATGTTTTTGAATGAAATGCTATGGCAGCCTTTGTCAGCGCAAAATAGAAGAATGAAAAATTATCTGCAGCAGAGTAAGGTAAAAGGAGAAAACGACTATGAAAGTTGCTGTTCTGGTTAACAGGGCAAATTGCGAGAGATATACGGCTCCCAATGCGATCCCGGCTGATTGGGAGCTGGTTCATCTGGGCAACGGCACTCCTGACGAGGATAAAATTATTGCAACGAATGCGGATGCAATACTTGTCGACGCAATGTGCCCGATTTCCGCGAAGGTGATCAACGGGCTGAAAAATCTGAAGCTGGTTCAATCCCAGGGGGTAGGCTTTAATTTTATTGATATTGAGGCGGCCAAAAAGGCCGGAGTCTATGTGGCTAACTGTGCGGGAGCCAACGCCACGGCGGTTGCCGAGCAGGTTATACTTCTGATGCTCGCAGTCCTCCGAAATTTGATTGAGAATCACAATATGGTTTTTGAGGCGAAGCAGATAGAGGCAAAGAACCGATGCTTTGAAAGCGGGCTCAGGGAGCTTGGCGGATGTCATGTCGGTATTGTAGGCTTTGGAGCGATAGGCAGGGAAGTCGCGAAGCGTCTTGATGCTTTCGGCTGCCGAATCAGCTATTATGATCTATTTGAAGCCAAGGGTGTCAATTATCCCAGGCTTTCTCTTGAGGAGATTTACGCTCAGTGTGACATTATTTCCCTTCATGTTCCGGTTACTCCCGAAACTGTAAATATGATAAACGACAACACCATCAATAAAATGAGGAGAGGAGTAATCATAATAAATACAGCGAGAGGTGAGATTATAGATCATGAGGCCCTGTGCCGTGCCCTTATTGACGGCAGAGTGGGTGGAGCCGGTCTGGACACCCTGTCCCCAGAGCCTGTGCAAGCCGATAATCCAATTCTTCAGCTCCCAGCAGATGTCCGAAATAAAGTAATTCTTTCACCGCATATTGCGGGAATTACGGCTGGCAGTTTTTATCGTTATTACGAAATCGCCTGGGGCAATTTGAGAAAGGTCAGCGCAGGCGAACGCCCAATAAACGTGGTTAACGGGTTGTAGACCCGGCGGCGCGGCCAAAAATAAGTGCACCGATATCGGGGTGCACTTATTTTTTATTGTGCTTCCGGCGACATCCTCCGGCTATATCCCAATGTCAGTTGAATTCTATTGTAAAATATTCCTTATTAAGCCCTGCTGATCTTGATAAGCCGATCAAATACTTTTTTAAATCGGCATCCATTCCGATTTGTCTATTCAATTTAAAATGAGCCGCACAGTTTCTTCCGTTTTCTTTGGCGTAATATAAAGCGTAATCACATATATTTACGATCTGATCCAAATTTAATAGTTCGGGATTGCTTGGATCCAAAGGAACCTCGGTATATCCCAATGAGCATGTTTTATATATAATTTTGTTATCGGATACTCTCAACGGCGTATTTTCAATTATTTTAGTAATTTTTTCAGAAAACTCCCTGTAATAATCTGCGGTTTGGTAGTTCATAACGATCAGCAATTCCTCACCTCCCCAGCGTACAAGGATGTCATCCTTTCCGATAAGCTGCTTCAAAACCTTGGATATGGTAATCAAGACATTATCCCCGGCCGAATGACCATATGTATCGTTTACTTCCTTAAAATGATCTATGTCTATTAAAAATACCCCTATACAATCCTTTTGCGAAATATTATAGTGTTTCAGATATGAAGATACTTTTTTGCATGCAATATTATAAAAATACCTGCGGTTATATAAATTGGTCAGCGAGTCATGTAATGATAATTTAACAAGTCTTTCATTGGCCGCATTTAATTGCCGAGTCCTCTCCCTGATTTTTTCCTCCATCGTTTCGTATAGTCTGGCATTTTCAATGGAAATTGCAGCCTGTGACGCCAGTATTTTTATGGTTTCCAATCTGGCTGATGTGAAAACATTATCGGAAAGATTATTTTCCAGATAAACGATGCCCTTTAACCTGTTTTGATAATAAACGGGCATACACAGAACCGATCTGATACGGTTTTTATTTACATACGCGTTGGTCTGCCAGGTTGAATCCGAGCAGGCATCACGGATAACTATGGGATTTCCGGTCCTTATAGCATATTGTACGATTTCATGGCAAAACTCATCGCTTTCGGCAAGCGGTACAGTTTGAATAACCCTGCGGCAGCCGGCAGTATCCTGTACTGCCTCAATATAAAAATGACCGTCCCTTTCGTTTCTGAGCAATATGCAGCCTCTCTGTGCGCCGGCGTTTTCAATTAAAATATTAATCAGAATAGTGAGGAGTCTTTCAATTTTTATTTCGCTGGATATTGCCTGCGTTGATTTAAAAATCGATATCATATCAATATAATTTGTTACTGTTGTTGAGACCGGGTTGGAGACGATTCTTGTGCTTGCCGTTTTCTGGCTGGCTTCGTCCATAAGCGCAGTTTTTCCGTAAGCCCCCCATTGCTTATATAAGTAATACGCTTCCTTGATGTATGCCTTTCCTATGGTTTCATTGCCCTTTTTTATCCAGAAATTGCCGTAAAGCTCTCTGCAAAGCGCCCCTAAATGCATAAAATCATTTCCGTTTATTGATTTGATTGCATTTTCAAACAGATCGACTATTGTATCAAGAGGCCTTTTCTCAATTACGGCAATTTCAGCGGAAAGCAGATAATATTTATGCGCAAAATTTTCCGGGCAGATTTCAGCCCAGCATTTAATTCTTTCTTTAATACCGACAAGATTTTTTTTAATTTCTTTCCGTTCCGCAGGTGAAGCATTATTCCACTTATAAATCATTATTAAAGCTTTGAATAAATAATGGTCAGGCAATGAAAAGTCATTTTGTACTGAAAACACCGTTTCTTCCGCCATTTTGTTCCATTTTTCGGCCTCTTCAATATTGCCCAAAATAAAGTTAATTAAGGTGTTATATTGAAGGAACCTGCATAGAAAAACAATATTATGCGTTTTTTTGATATTTTCCAGCATCTCTTTGTCTTCGGCTTCAAAATCCGACTCGTCATCCCGCTCCGGGGCTGTCTGAAGCTTTCGGATAGAATAGCGAACGATTTCCGCTAAAAGCAGGGGAGGTGCACCTTTTACCCGTTTAATGAAAGCTATGGCGCTCTCGGCTTCATTTTTGCAGACAGTCAGATTTTTTCCGACCCACATTAATAAATGTACTTTATGCGCGGCGGCATACGCCGCATGCATAAGATCTCCGTTTTCCAATCCCGATTTATAGGAAAGGTCGTAATAATCGATGCTTTCCTGATAAGGCTTTACCCAAAAGGAAAGGAAGGGAAGCATAAAATATACAGGAGGTTTTTGAAATTCAGCTTTAAATTTGCCGATTAAAGCAAGAGAGGCTTCTCCCAGCTTATAGGCTGTTTTATAATCTGAAAGCACAGACCCGACAAGCCCGCCGCAATCGCTAAAGCATTTGCATGAAAATGGCGTAGCGCCATATGTAACGGTAAGCTCAAACATAGTTAATGTTATAAGGCTGAACAGTCGGGGATTAACCTGAATGGCGGGCGGATTGGCCTGATAAAGCAATTGCATGGCAATGACTTTTTCGGTATTGCTCATTACAGGAAGATTTACGAGTTCCTCAACTCTGTTTTTTTCCAAAAAAGCGCGTAGCCTTACGATTCCTTCCTGCGCCCTGGCCTCGACCTCCTCGGCGCTTTCTGGAAGAACAATATCCAAAAGGAGCAACGCTCTGCTCAATTCGGAGATTGCTTCAACAAGCTTTCCCTGAAGAATCAGCAGAGAAGCTTTCATTCCGGAAACAGAACATTTTTCCATAGTGCTGTTTGCGATACCCGATAAATATCCGCACAATGAGTCAGCCTTATGAAAATCGCCCGACAGTATCGCTGCCGATGTCTGCTCCAACGACAGGGAAAAAAGCTTGTCGGGGATTTCTGACCATTCTTCCTCAAAAAGACAGGATCTGGCTGTTTCAAAATAACTTAAGGCTGTTGAGAAAGCAGTAGATTTCACCGCTTTTTTCCCGGCCATTATATTCAGGTCGGCAAGTTCTTCCCGGTCGGATTTCCCGTTTATCAGCTCCCTGCAGCTGTTCAAATGCCCGGTTAGGTCGAAAATCATATCCGGCTTTTTCGTTT
>JAJUHS010000151.1 GCA_029267755.1 Clostridiales bacterium | reverse complement strand
GCCTAAGGACGGAAGCTACTATGCTCCGTCAATAAGGGAAAAGTTTCCGAAAAATATATACGAGGACGCGCTTGACACGCAGAAGTTCATTACATCGCAAATGCGGGCGTGCTATGCTAAAGCGGTGGAGTATGTAAAAGCCGATACCGGCGCTATTATCGGAAAGCTTCTCAAAACGATTTGCTCCTCTCCCGCAGAGGCTTCAAACCCGGAAGCCTATATAAAAGCTCACCCGATTGAGTTCCGCGAGCTTTCTTTCTATGGCGACTACACGCTCCGTTACGTTTATTCAGAATTTCTTAAGGGTGGGCAGACAGACCTTCGAGGCCACATAATGCTTGCTGCGATGCGAGAAATAATAGCCGACGAGCTGCCGGAGCTTGGGCTTAAAGGCACCGCCCAGGAGTGGTTTGACGCGTGGAGGGACTACGCTGTCCGTATGCAAAATGAAAAACCCGCCGAATATGTGGAAAAAAGCTACCCCAAAACCCGTATAATGCTTCAGATGGCGGATAATATGAATATACAATAAGACCATAACAGTAAAGGCAGCCGCGAATTACGGCTGCCTTTGCTCAGACTGTCAAAAAAGCCCAAAGGGCTTTTTTGACAAGGGGGGCATGACGGCCGCTCTGCCGCGCCCGTCATGAGATGTGTCATTTCCGACGTACACGCCGCCGGAAATGACAGATTTGACTTTGTTTCCGCCATTCGTGGCGGAAATTCTGCGAAGCGTTTTTGCTGTAAACAAGTTTTTCGACAAGCTCAGTAAAGGCAGCCGCGAATTACGGCTGCCTTTACTGTTTACTGCTTTAAAGGGTATCCTTTTCTCCCATTTTATTGGCATCTATTATAACGCTGCCGGCTTCCGGCTCTGATTCGGGTGACTTTGAGGTTTCCGTCATTTTCATTTTCATTGTCATAGACATATAATCATCTGTTGAATAAACAAAACTGAAGTTCTTGCTCTCGTCCATCGAAAGACTTAATTTATTGTCCGTATCTCCGATCTTTTGCTGGATTGCAAGATCATAAGAAAGAGCCTTTCCGTTGTCCATAACAATCTCGAATTTAAAGCCCAGACCGTCGGCATATGTCTTAATATTTGTGTACTTGTTGCCGCTGACGGTAAACGCCTTGTCGTCGCAAAGCGAAATGGTCTGCCGCAGATCGTACACGGTGTCATCAAGGTCTTCTTTGTCGACCAGGCTCTCTGATGCCATTAAGGTTTTGAGATAGTCCTTAAAGGATACGGTGGACATAATACCCAATCCATTGGGCATTACCTTTGAACAATCCATCAGATACCACACATTGCCCGCAATCCCAAGCTGCGCAGATAAAATATCAGCCTGCAGATACATTTTACCCGTAGTGTTGTTGACTATAGCCTTCATTTTGATATTTTTGAGCATTTGCTTTTCCGCATCTGTCATGTCGTTTCCGAACAGTTCGATCATGCTGTCAAAATTCATGGACATATCCAGATTTGCAATCTCACTGTTCTGGAGTCCGGAAAAGGTTCCTGCGATCTTCACCGGATTTGTTTTGCAATTATCCTGGGCTACGGACATATCGAATGAACCTTCAACGGCATAGTTCTTATTGTCCCTGCTGGAATTAAGCATCTTATCCACCAGGGTAAATTTAGCGCCGCTTTCTTCTATAATGCCGTCAATGTCAAGAATAAGCACTGCATTGGCGCATCCGTCCCACGCCACAGTGCACCCGAAAGCCTCTGCTGCATAGCGTACAGGAATCATTGTGCGATCGTTTTGCAAATATGGAGCCGCATCAAGGGCGACCTTCCTGATACCCGAGGCATTTGCTATCTGCATACCCATATACCCTACTGTGAAGGTTGCGGTAGTGTCACCACGGACCGCCGTAATGGTCTGTGTGGCATCGTCATAGCTAACCTTTGCGCCCATGCTCTCAAAAACGGAGCGGAGCGGAACATATGTACGTCCGTTTTGCTCCACGGGCTTTACGCTTTCGAACTCTATCAGCTTGTCGTTAAGCTGGACGCTTATTTCAGCCGGAGCCGGAGCTGGAGCCACAACCGCAGCCACAGCCATAGAATTCATGCTTAGTCCTGCAATCAATACAACGACAAAAGCACAGAGAAACAATAGTTTTGTTGACCTTTTCATTTTAATCCCCCAATAAGAAAATAAGTAATTGTATTATAAACCAAAATCCATCATTTGCATAGTGATGAAAAACGTGGAAATTGCGGGTTTGCTGTGCCTTCCTATAAAAATGTGAACGATAACATTAGCGCTCTGGCAACATAGAATATACCAGTATCCTGCTGCGGCGGCTCCTTATCGTCTGGCCGCCGTTTACCGCTTTGCTTGCCTAGCAAACGGCATCAGCAGGGAGCTTAGGAAAGGAATTGTAATATGCCAAAAACGTGCAAAAAAAATAGATGCCCAAGCTGCTGTTATACACAGTGCGATATGCCGAAAAACGATGGAAGCAGCGCTTTCAGACAGGTATTTTCAAGACAGTATGAAAACCCATACATGAATAATACGAATGAAGGAGTTATGTTCAGGGATCACGGCCCTGAACCTTATGTGGTAGATATCGAAGAGGCGACAAAAATGAACGGCGCCTTCCGCACCGCTCTTTGGACGGGAGAGCATTTGCAGCTTACGCTCATGAGCATTGGTGTCGGAGAGGATATAGGACTCGAGATACATCCGGATGTTGATCAGTTCTTGCGAATTGAAGATGGACATGGGCTCACAATGATGGGAGAAAACAAGAACAACCTTAATTTCCAAAGGAAAGTAAAAGAAAACGACGCGGTCTTTATTCCCGCAGGTACATGGCACAACCTTATAAATACCGGAAACATACCGCTTAAGCTTTACTCGATCTATGCGCCGCCTAATCACCCGCACGGTACCGTACATCTGACCAAGGCCGACGCCGAAGCCGCCGAAAACCATCATCACTGATATATTTCTGCTGTTTTCCAAAGCCGGGCCTGGCAAATTTCAGGCCCGGCAAAGCTATTTTCACAAAATAAAAATTTACAAAATATTGTTTTTGTGCTAATATATTCTAAATTATTCAAAGGGGAGATGTCTTATAATAACGATAGATACTCTACTTTCGCTGGAAAACGACTCGTTCCCGGAAGCAGCCAAATCGCTGAAGAAGACTGATTTGCCTCGGCTTGTAGAGCTTCTTTCTGAAAAGGATGATAAAATCCGGTATCAGGCCTTCCTTCTGCTTCAGCATCGTTCTCAATATTCCGACGATGTTTATCAGTTTTGGGACATCTTCCGTTCAAAGCTTAAAAGTGACAATTCCTATCAAAGAAGCTTAGGCGTGATGATGATTGCAGAAAATGCAAGGTGGGATAAGGAAAAACGCCTTGACGGCTGTATTGGCGAATATCTGCATATTCTTAACGACGAAAAGCCGATAACCGTAAGACAGTGCATTCAGTCCCTCG